>NZ_JAYGHD010000288.1:27960-69791 GCF_034932245.1 Nostoc sp. UHCC 0251 | reverse complement strand
GGGGGAGCAGGGGGAGCAGGGGGAGCAGGGGGAGCAGGGGGAGCAGAGGGAGCAGGGGGAGCAGAGGGAGCAGGGGGAGATAAAAAAGCTTAACTGAACTGTATTGTCCTATGATCAACTTGCCCAAGCCTTAACTCTTTGTAACCGTCGCAGAATTCGGTTAGCTAGTTCGACTCCTTTAACGGGCTTACACAGATAATCATCAGCACCAACAGTAAAAGCTTGATTCTGACTGGCTAAATCTGTCAGCACACTCAGAAATAAAACTGGCAAACGCTGCCAATGAGGGTCACTGCGGAGAATCTGGCAAACTTCAAATCCGTTGATCTGTGGCATATTGACATCTAATACTAGGGCATCGGGGGTGACAGCTTCTAGTACTGTCCAAAATTGTTGCGGATCGGCAAGGGTTGTGACCTTAAATCCCCAAGGTTTCAGCAGGGTGGGAAGAGTCTGCAACCAGTCTTGATCGTCATCAAGAATCATCACCTTCTTTGTGATCTCAGTCCCGCGCAACAAGTTTACTGCTGTGTCAATCACCTCCTCAGGAGGAATTGGTGCTGTCAAAAACAGTTTTCCGCCCCGCCGCATTGCCTCCAAGCGATCGCATAATTCATTGCGATCGCTAATTACGACAATTGGCAAGTCAGGGTAACGCTGTGCTAATATCTGCAATGTTTCCCAAAAATTACTTACCTGGTGAGTATAGAGTTCGGATGTAATTGAGGGAAAATGTAAAAGTATGATATCAGGATTTTGGTCTAAGTTATCAAAAACCGAATCTCTTGTGAGCAAAGCTTTAGCCATATTTTCCAGTATCGGCGCAATTTGAATGCGAATTCCCCGGCTTGCCGCCACAGGTTCTAAGGAGTGGTTAAACTCGATATCTGAACTCACAATTAATAAAAGCGGTGAGTGCCCATTGGGAACCTGAGACAGTTTAATCTCTGTAGTCTGCTCAATGTCTTGCTGGAGAGCCATTACCAAGGTTTTCACCAACGGCGCGTGTTTTGGTTGTAGCGGTTCTCGACCACCCAACCAATACTCTAACTGCCGTGCGGTGTGCATTGTTTTGCTTAACCCAAAGATTCCCAAATTCCCCGCTAGTTTGTGAGCAACTTGTTGTGCCTGTTCTTGTTGTTGGGGTTTGAGTTGATTTGTTTGTAAGTCTCTGACAGCTTGTAACAAAATTGTTAAGTCGTCGAGGCTTTTCGGTTTTGTAGTTTTCCAAGTCTCGTTGAGAAAAGCCAAGTATTGTTGTTGGGAATCGTCGGGAGGACTATACTTTGGCGAATCACCCAACGATAGAGCTATTTGAGAGTCATCCGCAGCATTATTTACAGCAGGTATCGCTGATTGAGTGGTTGATTCTTCTGTGCTTGCTGCTTTTAAGTAGTAACCCCGTCCATGCATGGTAGCGATAAAATCATGGGGCGCACCGACTGCAACTAACTTGTGTCGCACTCGACGGATATGGGAACGTACCGTTGCCCCAGATGGAAATTCTTCTGAAGACCATAATTTGTCTAGAAGTTCTTCAGTGCTAAACACATGTTGGCAGTTCCGCAGCAAAAGTTCTAGCAAATCATATTCCATCGTTGTCAAGTTCAAGGGGCGACTATTGTAAGTCACTTCACAAGTACTAGGGTTAAGAAGCAAATCCCCCCAAGTCAGTAAAGGAAAAGGATTGTTACTTCCCCGCCTCAGCAATGCCCGAATCCTGGCAATCAGTTCTATGGTATCGAAAGGTTTTACAACATAGTCATCTGCACCCGCATCTAATCCCTGCACTTTGGCGGTAATGTTATCTTGAGCCGTAAGTAACAGAATTGGGACGGTGTATCCCTGTGCCCGCAGACGCTTGCATAAGCTAATGCCGTCCAACTTCGGCAGCATGATATCCAGTACAATCAAGTCATACTCAAAGGTGGAGCTATAAGTCCAACCCATTTCCCCATCTTTGACTACATCTACAACATAGTGATGGGTTGCCAGATTTCTAGTTAGGACTTTAATTAATAAATCGTCATCATCCACAAGCAAGATTTTCATTGATGCGGCTACCAATGGAGAATTCTACTAATTTGCTCCGGTAGATTCAGAGAGTTAAAAGGTTTTGTAATGACACCACTAACTCCCAAATCATTAAACTGACGCTTTTCTGCTGTTTGTGCTTTAGCAGTTAAAAGAATCACTGGTATTTGTTCTGTTTCAGAATAAGACTGGAGTTCCTTAAAGGTAGCAATTCCATCCATGTCTGGCATCATCACATCCAGCAAAATCACATCGGGTTTTTTGATTTGGGCAGTCTGGATGCCTTCAAAGCCAGAACTAGCAGTGAAAACTTCCCAACCTGCTGCCATTTTGATGCCAAATTGCACAACGGTTTGAATGGTTTCTTCGTCATCAATAATTAAAATCCGCTTCATAAGCATAGCTCCCCCTTCATAAGATATTGACGCACTCAAGGGTAGGTAATGTGAATGCAAAGGTGCTTCCAGATGGAGTACTTTCAGCCCAAATTCTACCGTTGTGTTGTTCAATAATTTTGCGACAGATGGTCAGCCCTAAACCAGTACCACCTTTTTTGCGGGAATCTGATGAATCTACTTGTTGAAACCGTTCAAAGATCCGTTCGAGTTGGTCAGCAGGAATGCCTTGCCCTTCATCTCGCACCCGAAATACCAATTCTTTGGGGAGGTTTGGGGAACCTTGCTCTTGTTCTACGGTTAGCCAAACAGTCCCCCCAGGTGATGAAAACTTGATGGCATTACTAATTAAATTTGTTAAAGCTTGCAAGATATAATCTGCATCTGCCCACACTGAGATATCTTGTGGTTGTTTGACCAGAGTGATTTCATGCTGCTGTGCCATTGCTTGCATTGCCTCTGCTGCTTGGATCATCAAATTAGCAGCATTACAGGCTTGGCACTCCATGATGACTTTGCCAGACTCAATTCGCTGTAAATCGAGGACGTTGTTGACTAAACGCACTAACCGTTCAGTGCTGTCATCGGCAATTCCTAGCATTTGTTGTCCTTCGGTGGAGAGATTGCCCAATCGCCCTGTAGCTAAGATTTTCAGGGCACTATGCAACGAAGTTAGGGGAGTCCGCAATTCATGGCTAATTACAGAAATGAATTCATCTTTCATTCTTTCAATGGCTTTGCGATCGCTAATATCACTACTCAAGGCGAAAAATCCCTTCACCGTGTTCTGGTCATCTACATCAGGGATGTAAGTTACATCAACCGATCGCCAAGTCCCATCTTTTAAAAGAATATCATTTTCATAGTTGACGGCTTGCCCAGATAAAGCTGTTTTTACATAAACTTGCATTCTTTGGTAACAATCTTCTCCCCAAACCTGTTGTAGATGGGAACCATAAATTTCTTTAGGAAATTGTCCCAACCAATCCTGATATGCTTGATTATTAAAGCGATATTGTTGTTGATCATCCACATAGGCGATTAGTACTGGCAGCGCATTAGTAATTAAGCGCAATTGCTCCTCACTCTGTCGCAGTGCGGCTTCTGCCTGCATCCGCACATTAATTTCCTCTTGCAATTCTGCGGTGCGATCTGCGACAACCTCTTCTAAGCGTTCCAGTAGTTGGGCTTGAGATAAAGCAATACTGATTTGATCGGCCAGTTGTTGCATCAATTCCAACTCAAAATCTACCCAATGGCGATCGCTGTCGCATTGGTGCGCGATTAACAAACCCCAAAGGTGATTCTGATACTGGGCATTGAGGTTTTGCACAATCGGTACAATTAATTTGGCTTTGATCTGGAATTGATCGACAAATTCCACCAAACAATCTGCCAAGCCAGCCGCCGGATCGTGGACATCTGCGGTCGCACGCACCCGTCCTTGAGCATACAGTTGTTGATAGTCTTGGGGAAAAACTTCTTCAGGAAATTCCAGATCCATCAGTGTGGGATAATCTGGTAAAACTGCTTCACTGATGGTTTTTCCTGTACCATCCGGCAATACCTGATAAATTAACACGCGATCGGCTTGCAGAATCCGTTGCACTTCCGTGACGGTGGTATGCAGAATTTCCTTTAACTGTAACGACTGGCGAATTTTCAGCGTCACTTCCGAAAACAGTTCTACCCGTTGCTGTTGCTGTCGTAATTCCGCCTGCATTGATTCCCGGCGCTGGCTAATGTCTCGTAATAGCAGCAGATGACAGTGGGGAAGTACGTTAGGTATTAAGGTATACTCCATCTCTTGCTGGTTCTGGACAGAAGATGAAACTAACAGTTCCCCCATCAATGATTGTCCCGGTGGAAAACTAAAAGAGTTGGGTTGGCGAGTAAATTCCGCAGTGATGAAACTAGATAAAGCTTGCCCTTTGAGTTGCTTACGTGATAAACCGAGTAAATCACAAGCAGCAATATTCATATCTACGAAACATAAGCGGTCGTCAATCAGAGCGATCGCATCATGGGCGTTTTTAAATAAAGTTTGAATCAGACGCTTCTGCGTAGGCGTTCGCGTAGCGTCTCGTAGAGAAGCCCGCCGCAGGCATCGTCGTTGATGTTTAGATTTTTTCACGCCAGATTGCGTTAGCCTCAACTTCCCCTGTGCAAATATACTAAACCATATTAGCCGTTGGGTTGCTTACTATTCCATCTGGTAAACTGAAGGCATTGATTGGGCTAAGTTGACCTTTGACTATTGCGATCAACCAACCAATACAACAGCAGCCACTCAACTTTGATGAGTTTCTCGCCCGTTATAGTGGCAATAACCGCTATGAACTGATCGATGGAGAGGTGTTTGACTTGGAACCAACAGGTCTGCATGAAGAGGTTGCAGCCTTCATTACCACAAAGATATGTGTCCAGATAGACGGAGCAGGCTTACCTTGCTTTGTCCTTCAGCGAGGACTATTGCGCCCTTCTAACATTGGTATGACAGCATTTCGATTTGATGTTGCAGTTGTTGCTCCAGATGAACTGATCAAAGAACCGCTTTGGTCTGACCAGTCAATCCTAACACTGGGCAGTTCGATTAAATTTGTGGCGGAAGTTGTTAGTAGTAACTGGCAAAATGATTATGCCCGTAAGGTTGAAGACTACGCGGTTTTAGGCATTCCCGAATATTGGATTGCAGACTACGCAGCTAATGGTGGTACTCGACACATTGGCAAGCCCAAACAACCCACCCTCTCTATTTGTACGCTAGTGAATGGGGAGTATGAAATTCAACAGTTTCGAGGCAATCAGACCATCGTCTCTCAAACTTTCCCAGATTTAAAACTAACGGCTGAACAGGTGTTGAGGGCTGGTAGATCAAATCCCCATTATTCGACTACCGTAGTAGATTAGTCTTAGCTAGAGGCGATCTGGAAACTATGACAGACAATTTTATTATAGAGACGTTGCATACAGCGTCTCTATTTTTGTTTTCATGCTCTACCTATCATTTGAAAGCATTATCAGCAAATTTTTTCTTTTTTATCTGCATACAGCAAGGATTCGCCTGTTACGCCGTCTTTATAGCAGAGGCTTTTGCATCTGTGTTTGATTTTAACCGCGTGATTATAGCTTTACGAACGCGATCGCTTTTCCGTACCGCACCTGCTAGTTCATATTCCCGGCTGTCTTTGCCATACTTCGTTGCCACACCACTAACTAAGCGTTCTGAGGTTTCACGAATGCTTTTTTCCAGAGTTTCTATTTTTTCTTTTGCCGAGTCAAGGGTGTTTAACATCTTATTATATTGATTGAGTTCGTTGCGTAGTTCCCCAGTTAACTCAGCCAAATGCTGCAAACTGATGGAATCACCAAAATTGAGACTCGGATCAATTGATTGGAATCCAATTGTCTGCTGTTCTGTTTTTTCTAGTACGGAAGAAGTTCTTTTTTTGCGTGGCATCAATGCACATCTTTTACTTAACTTTATACTTCTAGCGTCTCTCAACAAGACCAGGAATTGGTTCAGTGAAAATAGCCAAAATTAGGTATCTTTTTGGAAATAAATTGAATGATTAGTTAAGTAATTACCGATAAAAACTTGTTTTGTTGACCAAAGTGCTTGGCTTGTTAACCAAAGTACTTACCTTGTTAAACAAAGTGCTTGGCTTGTTAACCAAAGTACTTACCTTGTTAACCAAAGTGCTTGGCTTGTTAACCAAAGTTCTTACCTTGTTAAACAAAGTGCTTGGCTTGTTAACCAAAGTTCTTACCTTGTTAAACAAAGTTTTTACCTTGTTAAACAAAGTGCTTGGCTTGTTAAACAAAGTACTTACCTTGTTAGAGGATGTTTTAAAAGTTCTTTGGTCGGTAACAAAACGTTTTAGATCCCCCTAAATCCCCCTTAAAAAGGGGGACTTTGATTCCGGTTCCCCCCTTTTTTAAGGGGAGTTAGGGGGGATCAATAAGTCCCTAAAATCACAGCCAACTACTTTTGCATTGCAAGAAAGCATAATAGGCATATTTATACAGTAAAAGCATTAATTGAACTGTCTGCTTAAGTGGATACCGCCAACATCGGTAGTTGGACTCCTCTAGCGATCGCAGCAGCCAGAGGGAGCAACGCGAAAAAGTGAGATCATCGTGTGAGCAGGGGGAGCAGAGGGAGCAAAGAGAAAGTTTTAGTAATTTTTACTACCTGAATAGCCCTGAATATACTTCTTTCTCTCCCCCTACTTCGCTGCTTCTTCCCCAATCCCTCAAGACTACACAAATTTTGCACAGACTATACGCCAAGGTAAATATTAATTCTATTCTCAAAGAGAAGCGTATGTTGAACTCTATGCAAACGTCGTTAAGAACCCGTCAGCATCCCTTAATCCACAGATTAGCGGATTCCATTGAAGAAATTTGGCAACAGTACCTCGATATTTCCCCTTACTCTGTTCCAGAAGGTTTAGGTTACGTTGAGGGACATTTGGAAGGTGAACGACTGATCATTGAAAATCATTGCTACCAAGCTCCGCAATTTCGCAAACTGCATTTAGAATTGGCTCAGGTTGGCAATGGATTAGATATTCTGCACTGTGTAATGTTCCCTAATCCCGAATATGCCTTGCCGATTTTTGGCACAGATTTGGTTGGTGGACGAGGAGGAATTAGTGCGGCGATCGCTGATTTATCTCCAGTCAGTAGCGATCGCACCCTACCGCCAAGCTATTCTCAACAATTGTCTGTTTTGTCTGGGCTTGAGTTTTCCCAACCACGAGCTTTACCAGAGTGGGGCGATATCTTTTCGGAATTTTGTTTATTTGTCCGTCCTGGGGACTCTCAAGAAGAAGATAGGTTTCTCAATCGAGTTCGGGAATTTTTAACCATTCATTGTCAGATTGCTAGTCAACAGACACCTCTGATATCAAATCTTGACATCTCCAGGGTTCTGGCAGGACAACGAAATTACTGTACCAAGCAGCAACAAAACGATAAAACTCGGCGAGTTCTAGAGAAATCTTTTGGTAAAGAGTGGGCAGAACGCTACATGACCACTATGCTCTTTGACTATGTAGCTTGAAAATATTGATGCCCTAAGCGATCGCAGCAACAATTAACGAAATTGCTTTAATTCCTCAATCAGATGATCGAAGTAGGGAGCAACGATTGCTTGCTGTTCGGGTTCCACTCGCTTTAAACTGGCATTCTTAATACCTTCTAAGCCTACAACCATTGCATCTAAAGGTACTTGCAATTCTTGATACAACAGTTGCATATAGTGCAATCCTTCGGTGCTGGTATAGTCGGTGTGTTGTCCGGCGATGCCGTAAGTAATACAGCGTAGGAAGTGCCAGAAATCACGCCAGCAAGCATCTGCCCTCATTGCTGGGTAGAGTCCACCACCTGGTTGGGTAATGTTGGGAAATGTAGCCAATACCTGGCTTCTGGCTTCATCTACGATTTCGTGGACGCGATCGCGTAGCTTTTGACTTACGGCAACTAGTGCTGTGCTTACTGAGACAAGCCGCTGAATATGCTGCAAATCTTCATCAGTAAGATAGCGTCCTTGGTCGTCAGCCGCCTGAAATAGCTGAATAGCCTCTGCTGGATGGGTATTTTGCCAAGTAGCAAAACTGACAATCCTTGCTTTTTGAATCAGTTCTCGAACTTTTTCACTCAATTGTGGCTGAGTCATGGTCAAAACCATTAATAGACTGGTTGAAAAGTAGAACTCCTGCTCTTTTTCAAATTTCCAGCAGGGTTATTAGTAACACTGTATAGGAATCCGGTTTGATTTCTGAAAAAATTAAGTATTTGTAGGGTGCGTTATGACTTTAGTCTAACGCACCAAAGCCTTGAAAATGGTGCGTTAGGCTTCGCCATAACACACCCTACGTGTTGTTCAAAAATCAAATAGTAATCCTATAGCGGTAAATTGTTAGGAAACAAAAGGTAAGCTATGAACAATTCAGAAGACTATACAGTTAATAATCTAGATTTCTACAGAAAGCATCATAGTCAGCAGCTTTACTATCGCTGGGAAGGAGAAGTCTGGTGGCAAGAAACAGGCGAACGCCCACGAGAGAAATTATTCTCGATTATTGGAATGAATGCAACCAAGGTTTTCATTCGTCCCGATCCTGAGTTTGAAGAAGTAGGTTATCGGATCAATCGGGAGTTAGGTCTATTTTGCGATCCGCAGACCCAAAAAATCCTGCATACATGGCAGCCCGATTCAACCAGTGCTGCTGTAGCGATCGTGCATATTGCCAATCGCATAGTGCAGGGGGCTGTTCGACCGAAAATGACGGTGATTCCCAAAGGACAAGACTATGTTACCTCTGTCGTAGAAATTCCCTTGACCTATCCTCATCCATTAGCAGCAGATCCCAAATACCGAGATTATTGTCCCCGTGAAACCTTTAATGGGACAGAATACTTCACCAGTCACATTTCCCGGCCAGGGGTGAAGGATCTTCCTCCAGCCACTTGGGCGCGAGACTGTCCCTGGTTACCCTGGATGAAACTGGGCTATGGTCATCCAGCCCGCTTACGATTTGAAACAACAACGACTCGGGTTGAATCCTTTGAACAACTCCATCCCAACCTGATTCAACTGATTCGGGAACAAGTGCCGATATATGAATTTACACCTGACCAGAGTAACGAACCAAATATGACTAGTACACTGTACTTTAAGCAGCACTTCGCCGCTTACCTAAAAGGAGAACGCTTTCCCATTTTTGAAGAGCTTTGAGAAGGGTTTGAAACTGTAACTTAATTTCAGATTGTCAATTCTATGGATCTCAGTCAAATCGAAACCGATCTACAAAACTCGGATTTTCAATACCGCCTGAAGGCTATCTCTGCCCTGCAAGATTATCCGGCTGATGTCGCTTTTCCTTTACTCAACCGCCATATCCAAGACCCAGAGTTTCTGGTGCGAACCTTTGTTGCTAGGGAGTTGGGTAAGCTAAGAACCTCAGAATCCTTTGCTGCCCTGTTGCAAATTATAAAATTTGATGACACCCCCAATGTCCGAGCAGAAGCGTCTAATTCCCTGTCCTTATTTGGTAGAATTTCTGCTTCTCATCTGGTACAGACATTTTTACGAGACGATCACTGGTTGGTACGTCGCAGTATTTTGGCAGCCTTGGTAGAAATGGATTGCCCTGAAGAAGTCGTAGAGGTTTGTATTCTGGGGCTAGAAGGTGACGATGCCGTAGTTCAGGAAGTATCTGTAGATGCGCTGGGGTCATTGGCGACTTCCCATCAGTCTGAGGTAGCTTTGTCCCAACTCTTGAACCTGAAAAATTCTGAGTTTGAATATATTCGGGTACGAGTTGCTTATGCCCTGAAGCACTTTAATACTCCTGAAGCCAAAGAAGCCCTGGCGCAACTGAGACAGGATGCCGATCATCGGGTGGTGGGGGCGGCAATGGAAAATTTAATCTCTTGAGGAGCAGGGGGAAGGGGACAAGGGGACAGAGGAGAATATTTACTGTTGACTTTTATCCAAAAAATAATTTGGATGCAGAACAACTAAATTCATTTATGGGGTTCTTAATTTTGACTTCCACGTTCGCGTGGCGTCTCCAAGAGTTGGGACTGACTCCACCGATAGGTGGAGAAGAAAAGTATTTCTTTGAGTTGTACCTAACTCGGTAATGGATATCTATAATTTATCCATGCTCCTACAGCAATTCAATACAAAAGTCTAGAAAAATTGTAGCAATGTTGACATAAATTAATATTTAGACTGGCAGAATTGGGAAAGAGCAAACTGTGACTAAGTATTTTTGTTTGCACCATAGGAGAAACAAATGACTGAAATTCCCACTGGCGGTCAAATGCTTTGGAAATTGGAAGGGGACGATCGCGTTTTGCACCTGCGGCATAATTCGTCAGAGCCGTGGCGGCCGTATGAGGAATTTCCACAGTATGTTCTACCCGACCCACTAGGATTTTCTAAAGGAATTGCTACTTTTATGGCGTTGCTGAAAAAAGACTGGACAGCTACTAAATCTTAAGAAGGGAATGGGGAATGGGGAATGGGGAATAGGACAAGGAGAATTAGGGACAAGGGGAAAGAGTTGTGCAAGTTCTCACCCCTTGTCCCCTTGTCCCCTGCTCCCTCTGCCTCCCCTGCCTCCCCTGCTCCCCCTGCCTTTTCCCAACAATATATGCCTACTACTTAGTTTCTAGGCTGGCGCGTGTAGTACGACGGGTTAAAGCATGAGGTGTATCTAGCTCTTGTGCAGGTTGGCTAAGGAGGCGCGATCGCATTTCGTCACTCAGCCCTTGAACATGGGTAAAATCTGCTCCAGCAATGCTTTCCAGATGCTCGAAATCAACGCCAGTCAAATCTGCTGCTCGTAAATCTGCTCCTGCGAGGTTGGCTCCGTTTAATCGAGCGTTGCGTAAAGATGCTCCTGGCAACCAGGCTTTTCGCAAATCAGCCTGACTTAGCCGCGCTCCCTGAAGATTAGCATGAGTTAAATCAGCCCCTCCTAAATATGCTCCCAACATACTTGCACCTTGCAAATCAGCATGACGCAAGTTGGCTGTATTCAGCTGGGCACCATTCAAATGGGCATTTGGCCCAATCGCCCCAGAGGATTTGTAATTAAAGCCTTCGGGAAACAGGGTTTGGCTATCATATATTGCCCCTAGCAGCTTGGTATCGGTCAAAATAGCTCCCCGTAAATCTGCGCCACTCAGATCAACTCGGTACAAACAAGCTGCCTGTAAATTGGCATCCCTTAAAATCGCTTGGCACAGATCGGCTGCCCGTAAATCAGCGCCACTGAGATCCGCAGCACTGAGATCGGCTTTGCTGAGATTTGCTCGAATCAAAATAGCTTGATGCAAATTAGCTCTTTGCAGTTCTAAACCACTGAGGTTGAATTGATATAAATCTTCTTGAGTTAGAGCAAATCCTGCCTTGAGGACAGCCAAAACCTCTTGGGGTGTCTTCTGATCCCTGCTGATCATGGGTTGAAATCGTGAGATTATTTAGGGGTATTGTACCGCGACGTATCTACAATCATTAGGGTCTAAGAAAGGATGAAGTTTTATTAGAGGATCAGCTATGCCTTTTGTACCACCAATGACCATGATGGAGTTTTTCCGTAAGAGTGAAGGGGTCTGGTTTACCCAGCGCACGGTGCATCACTTTGATACGGTGCCGGATCAATCGGGAGAATCAAAGCTTTATGTAGGCGCGATCGCACTTGATGACCCACGGGTAAAAGCAATCTGCCACCCGCAAGGTATCGATCCAGCTAGTGCTAAGGGAGGTGCTAGCTTTATGTGGCAAGAACATGACGACGAGCAAGAACCCAATCCGGATCGTGTCGCTGTCTTAATTGATGTACCAGATGATGAAACAGGGCGATCGGGAAAATTACTCCGCAACCAAGGCTATGTGGAAAAAATTCCGGTAGTTAGCCGTTACTGGTTTGGACAAGATGGCATTTTAACCATCGATACCGAATATGAAACCAACCAAGGTCAGGAACGCTGCTGGTTCATGACCGATGATTTTCGGGTGCGCGTCAGCACAGTACGGATGATGAATGGAGTGTACTTGATGACCTATTGTTCTGAACGACGCTATTTAACTGAGGCGAATTTAGCAAAAATGGTGCAAAACAATTTATCTAGAGCATCATGATCATCTAGTCGCTCATAATCTTCCAGGGCTTGCTATCGTTTCTAGGCAATCATTCTGGCGATCGCCATCAGTAAGCATTGCACCATCACCTAATCCTAACGTTAAGGATCGTTACTTTGTTTAACATATTCGAGACGCCGAATCTGGGAATACCCTATTCTCTGGGGTTAAGGCAAATTAATCTCTAAATTTTATGTATAAGTGCTTCCTTGAGCATCTGGAACAATCGCTTTTGCAACGGTTTACCTTAGAGAGTCGCCCAATTCCTCCAGGACTAGAGTATCAGGTGAGCGATCGCGGCAGAAATCCCGCCACAATTCAGAGTTGGTGCTATCAGTGCCCACAGTTGCGGAAAATCCGCTATACATACATTGATGCAGGTGCAAGTGCCCAGATTCTCAATAGTGTGATTTATCCGAGTCATAACTACGAGTTGCCCTTACTAGGCATTGATTTTCTCTCTTTCGGCCAGGTGAAAAACCTGATTGTGATGGATTTCCAGCCTTTATTTCAAGATGAAGCTTACTTAAAGAAGTACATACATCCATTGCAGACATTGCATGATAAGTATCCAGACTTGGCACAAGGCTTAGAAATGAAATTTTATGATGCTAATCAGTACTTCTCAAAATATCTCTTATTTGCCAAAACCGATGCAGAAACAGTAAAAACAAGGGTCTTTGAGGCATTCAAAGACTATCTGAATTTGTACTGGCAAATGCTAGACCAAGCTAAACTTTTGATCGATCAGTCAGACATTCAACGGATTGTCAAAGCCCAAAAAGACTACGATCAATATAGTGCCGATCGCGATCCTGCATCTGGTTTGTTCAGTAGTTACTTTGGACATCAATGGTCAGAGCGATTTTTGCATGAATTTTTGTTTGAGGATGCTGTGCCATTAGTAGCTAATGTAGCCAAATAGTGATTTAAATCTAGATCACCACAACAGAATATAGTGATTATTAATTTTGAATTGGGAGCGAAGCAACGTTGACTCTCTATCAGCCATTTTTAGATTACGCGATCGCGCTTTTGCAAGAACGTTTGAATTTGCAACCTTATGCGATTCCTCAAGGGTTTGAGTCGAAGCAAGCAACAGTAGGTAAAGGCAAACATCAACAAGAGGTCTTAACGACTAGCTATGCCTATCAAACTACCAAACTCCGGCAAATTCGAGCCGCCCATGTACAAGGGGGTAACTCACTTCAGGTATTAAATTTCGTTATTTTCCCCCATCTGAATTACGATTTGCCCTTCTTTGGCGCAGATTTAGTTACCTTGCCAGGAGGGCACTTAATTGCCCTCGATATGCAACCCCTATTTCGGGATGATTTGGGGTATCAGGCGAAGTATACCCAGCCTATTCTGCCAACTTTTCACGCACATCAGCAGCATCTACCTTGGGGGGGTGACTTTCCCGAAGAAGCCCAGCCCTTTTTCTCACCCGCCTTTCTCTGGACGCGCACCCAAGAAACAGAGGTAGTGGAAACCCATGTGTTTGCAGCCTTCAAAGACTATCTACAAGCCTACCTGGATTTTGTTGACCAGGCGCAACCGATAACCGACTCCAAATATTTAGCAGAAATTGAGCAAGCTCAACTGCGTTATCTCCGCTATCGAGCCGAAAAAGACCCAGCACGGGGAATGTTTACCCGTTTTTACGGTGCTGAGTGGACAGAAGAATATATCCACGGGTTTTTATTCGATTTGGAAAGAAAACTGGCATCAACAATTAGATGAAGCAATACCAATTTTAGATTTTAGATTTTGGATTTTGGATTAAAAATCTTGCTTGATAAACTATTCTATACGTTTGAAACAAGATTACCTATCCGAAGTTGGTATCAAAGGTAGCAGTCTGTCAAGAAATAATTGACGGATAGATTCCTTGTAGAGACGGCGATTTATCGCGTCTCCCCAACCGTCATCAAAATGAATTTGACAGACCAGTAGAACCAGGATAATCGAAAAGGTTTGTCCGTTGGTAACTGAATCTGAGAAAATCAAACATGGGCATTTTAAATCTACTTTTAGGAAACACAAAGGATATGGCTGACACTACAGAACTTACCTCAAGCACTCAAACTAGCCTTGAAGAACTGACAGAAGCGATCGCAGAATTAGAAGAATATCGGGAACGCCTGGTTAACGATACCTTGTCAATGGCGCAACGCGCCAAAATCATGAAGGCACAAGCACTTGCTAGCCTGCAACCTCAGCTTGCCCAACTAGATGCAACTCTTGAGTCACTACGACAGCAGCAATCTACTCTGACATCTGGTAACTAGTACCCCTT
The DNA here is from genome assembly GCF_034932245.1 of Nostoc sp. UHCC 0251. Classification (NCBI taxonomy): domain Bacteria; kingdom Bacillati; phylum Cyanobacteriota; class Cyanophyceae; order Nostocales; family Nostocaceae; genus Nostoc; species Nostoc sp. UHCC 0251. The sequence continues at coordinate 55,399 of NZ_JAYGHD010000288.1, read as the reverse complement.
CGGGGAATTAAAAATTAAGAATTAAAAATTAAAAATTTAGGAATTTTTCTCAATTTTTAATTTTACATTTTCAATTTTTAATTGGAGGGAAGCGACGGTCAAAAGGCTTTAATTTTAGGCTTTCTGGCTGTAATAAAACGGTAGGTTTATTGCCGCCGACCTGTACTAGATCATTTAACAATAACGATGATAGGGAATTTGTCATGAGTCAATCGCTCAACTCTAAAGCTCCAGCAGTGGATGATCTCATCCTGCGAGTGCAAGCTGAAAATGATGATCTGGTTCAGAGGGTAAATGAGCAGATTACACTAGAAACCTTCGATTCTACAGATCACAAAGTTCTTAAACAACTCGTGGAGGGTTTAGGAGATCCACGGGGAATGGTGCGACTGCGGTTTGCCGAAACTTTGGGTGAAATTGGTGAAGCAGCAACGCCATTTCTCGTAGAGGCACTGGCAAATCATTTCAATGTAGTTGTGCGACGGGCTGCTGCCAAGACACTCACTATCATATCTGACCCGTGTGCTGTGCCAGACTTGCTTCATGCTTTTCTGAATGATGAAGATAGGGTAGTCAGAAGTTCAGCCGCCGGGGCTTTAGCCAGAACAGGAGAAGCATCTGTACCAGCGTTGTTGGAAATTTTAGCATCAGACGAGCATCCACAGGATATTAAAGGTCTTGCTGCATGGGCATTGGCGTTTATTGGATCGGAAGCATCAGAGCATCTATATAAAGCATTGAACGCCGCCTCTTTGGATGTCCGATGCGCTGTCATCGGGGCCTTTGGTCATGTGGCGCAAGAGCAGTCAGACGAAAAATCTTGTAACCTTCTAGTTTCTGCTCTGACTGATCCAGAAGCGCTCATCCGCACTGAAGCCGCCGCAGCCTTGGGACAAGTAAATTATCCTCCCTCTGTGCCGCATTTAATTTTGGCAATTCAAGATACTGATTTAGATGTGAGAAAGGCAGCAATTAATTCTCTCGGTAAAATTGGCGATCGCAGTGCATTAGAATCATTACAGCCGCTACTTAATGATGAACAAGAGGTGGTGCGAGTTCTGGCGAAATTAGCGATCGCGCAAATTGAACGCCAGTCCGAAGCAGATGATTGGTAATGTTCCCGTTCAGCTGCTTGCTGCCTCTATCAACATTTCATTCCCAATCGATAGCTTAAATATAGTCAGGTGCAACAAGGTGATTATGCGCTTGGTGCTACTCAACTTAATTAAGCAAGCCGTTACAATGATGTGATGATATTTCTGCACAATGAACAATCTATGCTTCAGACAACAGAGCATCTTTACATAGTCAGAGATGACCAGATTCTAAGCGGTGAGCCAATTATCAAAGGGACTCGAACCCCAGTCAGAGCAATTGTTGAAACTTGGCGCATGGGCATCCCTCCAGAAGAAATCCCAAAGGGTATGCCTCATCTGTTGCTGGCACAAGTATTTGACGCATTGAGCTACTACAGCGATCATCAGAGCGAGATCAACGACTATATCGAACGTAACCGCATCCCCGACGAGTTAATTGATCCATTAGTCAGAGATATATGAGTAGCGTCTTCATCCGCTTGTATCTGGACGAAGACGTTCATGTATTAGTAGCAGACTTGTTGAAAGCAAGAGGTTTCGACGCTATTACCGCAAGGGATGCAGGAAAACTCCAGATCAGTGATGAAGAGCAACTTGCTTATGCTGTCAGTCAATAAATAACTCTGATCACGCACAATCGAACTGATTTTGAAGAATTGGTACAAGCCTATTTTGATACGGAACAAGCACATTATGGCGTGATTTTTGCTGTTCGTCGCTCGCCTTAAGAAATTGCACAACGGTTAATGGTGATCCTAAATCATGTAACAGCAGATGAAATGGAAAATCAGGTTCGATACATCTGATGCTTGAAGCCATAGCATTGCCCAAATTGAAAGCCAGTTACAAGCAGATGATTTGTAACAGCAAAACTGAGCAGCGTTGAGTATAGTAAAACGATAAACGAAAAAAATTTATATTGTCTACTCCACTACGCTGTTAGCTTGCAATTTCAACGTCTATTCTTTTTATTTTCGAGAAAGACTGGGATGAATTGATATGCTAAATAGTGCGGCTATTCCTTACAGTTCATAGCTTTTTAAACCCATCGATAAAGCCAGAGGATATACTATATTAACCCACTTAAATCCATGATACATTCTTGAGCCAGAATTTTCTGAATTCTGGAATACGATTACTTCGATCCCTCTGTTTTGTAATTCATGAAGATATGGAACATAAGAATAATCATCTGCTATTAAAAGTATATTTTCTACATTAACAATACGATTAAGTTGTTCCTCAACCTTAAAACATACGAAATCCTGTGTTTTTAACTTAAACAAATTATATCCACATCCAACAGAACTTAAACCTTCTCCTCTAAAAATCTCATCTTCAGTTATTTCACCTATATCTATAAAGCATTCTAGATTGAAGTGACTTGAGTAGATTAGATAGCAATTAACCTCTTCTTTGCGCTGAATATCAGTATATTCCAAACACTCTTTTACAATAGAATCAATACTTGGCTTATGGAGAGTTTTTTCGGGGTAAATTTTTCTATAACTTGATTGTGTCTGCTTGATTACATTTTCAAGGAATATTCCATCAATGATGATGGAATGATTGGTCTTGATTAGTTGTTTTACTACCTGCTTGAGCAGAATATTTTCAATCTTTGTTATAGCTTCTCTAGTAAATAGTCGTTCTCTAAATTCTTTTCTATGTTGAAAATCTTTTGGAATAGTTAGCTGACAATTAGTCCCTTCACTTCGCCATTCCATAATATCGTCTTGAAAAAATACATAAAGAAAATCATCTTTGCTTCTCTCTTCTTCTACATATAGAAAAACAATAAAATTTTCCTCTACATACTTTGCTGGTATTGTTAGATTAGAACCATTCTTTATAGTTCTACCTTTGCATTGAACTTTAATTAAAGGAGTAATCTTTTGGGATATGTCTTTGATGATTAATAGATCAGTGCCTTCCTTATCAAAGGATGGTTTAGTAACGAGCAAACCATATTTAATTAGCTTGGACTCGATTAGCTTTTCTGCCTGAAGCTCTAATGGTCTATTATCCATTCTTTATCTTTTTGCTTACTTGTATTTAAGTTTAGCCGATAATTAAAGCAGCCTAAGTCTCCCATTACAGGCTCATAGATAATTTCAATGCTAGAAAAGCGCCTAAAAAAGCTGATTCAGACTTTGTGGTACTACTATATTGTAGGAGTGAGGAGAATGATTTGCTGCTTTTGGAGCGATATTTGTACTGGTGCTTATGGTTTATATTTGCCGATTTGGAAGTTCACGCTTATCAGGGTAAAGGAGCTTTGTTGTGGTTTATTTTTATATTTTACCAACCACAGAAATTCCCTCTACCAAGCTATTTTTCGTCCTGTGGGTATTATTTTTCTTCTCGCTGAAACTTCATTGTCATTTCTAGGCGAGATAAGGCACTGGTGGCGGACTCGCGTACATAGGAGTCGGTAGATTCATCTTGAATGAGGGATTGTAGCACTTCCACACCTCGGCGATCGCCAATTGAGCCAAGGGCATTCACAATAGAGATTGCCAACGCTGGGTTGTCTGTGGTTTGCAATGCTTCAATCAAAACATCCACCACGGGAGAACCAATTTCACCTAGTGCCATGACAGCTGCAATATTCACTACAGGATTGGGGTCATTAAGAGCAGTCGTTAAACCCCGCACACCTTCAGCTGCAAAGGGAACATCTGGATGATTAATGGCGACTTGTGCCAGTGCTTTGGCGGCACTTCCCCGGACAGTAACATTATCACTATTGAGCAAGGCTTCAACTAAAGGAGTCACTGCATCAGGGCCGATCGCTCCTAGAGCTTTGACGGCAGCTCGTCGATAGGTGGTATCCTCTTCATCGAGAATACTCATCAACCGGGGAATAGTTGTCTCATCAGGATTCTCAGCTAATTCCCACATTGCTTGGTCGCGTAGGTGGGGGTTGGGGTGTTTCAGTTGTTGGAATAACTCTTCTGTGGACATAATAAGGTTTTAATAAATTATCAAAAATGTGCAATTAATGTGCAGTGGTTCTCGAACAGGAATAGGTCGAATCCCCATTTGAACTTTCCCCCTTGCTCCCTGCTCCCTTGCCTCTTCTTCAAGCCTCTAGATTTATCATTGGTGTAATTAATTTTTAATTTTTAATTTTTAATTTTTAATTCCCCATAGGGGTTGACTTGGCTTTTTCACGAATTAGCCAATCATCATCGTTGGCGACTTGTTCATAACCACTGGTATCACCAAGTTTTTCCAGCGCCATCAACGCTGCATACTTCAGATCCCAAATTTTGGTTTCTAGACAGGGTTTCAGTTCGGCAATTGCCCGTGGATCGCCGAGTTCACCAAGAGCGATCGCTGCTGCTGCTCGTGATTTTTGAAACTGTGGTTGTTTATTATGCAAGCCTTCAACTAGTAAATCATAAGCTGGGGAATGTTTTAACCAACCGAACAGCTTGATCACATGGAAGTGGGCACCATAATCATTATTTGCTTCTTCGGCGTAGGTGGCAAACAAAGCCTCAGGAGCAGCATCGGCGTAATGGTCAAGTATGGTTTTGGTTGCTAAATAGCAGCGCCCAAAGTCTGTTTCATACAACCCCCGGATCAAAATTGGCAGAGTGGGGGGGCTTGGGTAACTATGCACCAAACTCAGATCATTTGGGTGGTCGTATAACGTCTGCTCTAAATGAGGTTGAATCGTGGCAAAAGTAATTGCTCCGGCAGCGATTCCGGCTTCTGCCAAAGTCCGAATTCCTCGCAGCCGAAACACCAAAGATACTGGACATCGGGCAATATAGGGAATTGCATCATAGTAACGGGCATCCATTAAATCTTGGATAGACAAACGCCGTCCTAACACATTTGGGTGTTGTAACATTGCCACTACCTTGCCCATCTGGAAATAGTCGCCAGTTAAACGGCAAACTGCGGCCATTGCTGCACTGGCTGTCGGTGGATCGGTATCATCTACAAATTTGCGAATGCGTTCTAGGGCAGGTTGATAATTAGACTTTGTTAATGTGTGAATAATCACTCGATAGGTTTGCCCTGGCTTGTCCAGCAGTTGAGCAACGTCTTCTAAGATATTGGGGTCTTGAGTACCAATTTCACCGATCGCCCAAACGGCATTTTCTACGGTGTAGCAGTCTTCATCACTCAAACAAGCGCGAATTACTGACATAGCAGCCTCGGCTTGCAGTCGCCCCAAAGTCTCTACTGACTTGCGGCGGACGATGCGGTTATCCAAGGCGGGGTCAGTTTGCTGCACCGCCCGCATTAGGGCGTTGATTGATTGCTCTGTGGGGAAGTTGACTAAATGAGAAGCGGCAATATAACGTGAATCATCCTCACTCAATTGGTCTTGAGGCGTATCCAAAAGAGCGATCGCCTGGTCTTCTGTAAGATTAAAAAAATTAAAAAAGCGTTTATCCATATATATATCAATTTGCCGAATCTTATTAAGACAAAACAAACCCGGACATTCTTTGCCATTACTCAACCTTAACAGGCAAAGCAAAGGCGAAGAACCTCCAGGCTTGTAGAGTCACAATATACCCTCGCCACCAAATGACAAGTTTGGCAACTAACTAGGAGAGAGAGTTAATAGCGTAGTCTAATAAAGCATTGTACTCAGTCAATGCTTGAGCAGACATATCACGAGGCGCACAACCACGGTTACGAGCAAAGCTTAAAGCTTCAACGTAAGGAGCAGTAGGCAAGCCCAAAGCGCGATAAACTTCACGTTGTCCAGCAATACCCCACTCATCCAATGGGCCAGTACCACCAACTACCAAGCTGTATTGGATTAGGCGCAGGTAGTGTTTGATGTCACGAGCACACTTGGACTTGAAGGTATCGGTGGAATTAGCTTCACCAGCGTTGTTCAAGTAGGGATACTTCTTGATGCAAGCGTTGTAAGCTTCGGTTGCGACTGCATCGAGGTTGTTAGCTAACTTTTCAGCAGCTTCCAAACGAGCAGATGCACGTTGGATAGAACCTTGTACTGATTCTAAATCAGAGGTGCTAGGGAAACGACCTGCGGCATCAGCAGATGCAATAACGGTGGTAACAACTGATTTCATTTCTTAAATCTCCCAAAAGACTTTTTATTTAAACTGTGTTGGATGTCAATCTGTTGAGTGAATTGCGAATCGCAAGTTCTTTAGCTCAAAGCAGAAATTACGCGATCGAAGTAGCTAGAAGATTCAGCAACCAAGCTAGCGCAGCGATCTTCTACGACAGGAGAACCCATCTTACGCAATTTGGCACCAGCACGAGCCTCACTGGGGTTATCTTGAATGTGAGCAGCTGCACACGCTTTCATGATTTGAACGGCACGCACGGTAGAGGTGGTAGGTACGCCAAGAGCTGCATAGGTTTCTTTCAAACCGTTCAAACAACGATCATCTAGAACTGAAGCGTCACCAGCTAATAAAGCGTAGGTTACATAGCGTAAGATAATTTCAGCATCGCGCAGACAAGCAGCCATGCGACGGTTAGGATAGCAGTTACCACCAGCTTGGATCAAACCTTGGTTTTCGCAAATCATTCCAGCAACAGAATCAGAAACGATGCAGCTAGCGTTGCTAGCGATCGCATTTACAGCATCCAAACGTCTGTTACCATTAGCAACGAAGGCTCTGAGGGCAGCAATATCAGATACGCTAGAAGTGCTGGCATCTGCTGAAACTACAGCTCTAGAAAAAGCGTCAAGCATTTCGCTCTCCTTAAAAATTGGTTTTCTCTGAAACTTGATTGCCTGTTCCCTGAACAAGACAATATAGAACATAAAAGATGATGCCTATCTCAGTCTCAGTTATGAGAAACTAAGTAACAATCCTTAACAAACAATCCCCAGTCAGGATTGGTCTGACTGGGGAACTTGGGGTACGCTTTGAGGATTAGGGGCGAAGGGGTAATAGGAATTGGGATTGTGAGGAAGCAGAGGAGAAATAGTATTGACAAATACCAAACACCCAATGCCTCATACCCATTTTTATGCTTGGTTCTAAAAAATAGTGCGCTCGTGCTGAGTAAATCCGACAAGCTTTTGGGAATGAACGTTGTGGGGATGAACTTCCTTACCCAGGAGCTACACTAAGCCAGTTGTTGTTGAGATTGAATATATATAATACCGCCAGAAGATAGAGTAGGCTTGCAGTTTAATCTAAAGAAGCCTTTCCATATGCTTTTGTTTCTACTTGTACTCTAGAAAATTAACAAACATCCCCAGTTAGTTAAGCCTGCTTGAGAAGATGCTTGATCATATTGTCTTTGACCATTAACTGCCGCAGCACCTCTAAAAGCAATTTTTGAGATTCTTCCTGATTTAACCTCTTAACTTGCTCTTCGTAAAGTTTGAGGTTGAATTTCTGCTCTAAGTTAAGCTCCATCGGGATATCCATAGTTTTTACTCTCCGGTGTTTCGCAACATTCGCTTTATATATTCCCTATAATCTAGGTTAACAAAAGTTACACCTACTTGACAAGTGGACAATTTTAGAGTCTGGCGCATAAATCCACATGATGCTACTCATTGGGGTTGGCCAACAAACGCTTTTGGAGCAAGTAACCTATGGTGTAAACACAAGTGCTGTAACCCACAGGCGATCGCACTTGTCCTGTTTGTCCCTTTTCCAGAGTTCTTGTAACAAATCTACACTTTGTCAGAGCTTTAAGTCCTCTACCAATTGGGGGTAAGTGTGGGTGGAGATTTAAATTAAGAACCTATCCCAACTATTCTAAAAATACATACTTAGTTTGAAGTGTATAAACCTAAGCACATACTGTTAGAAGGAGATGTCTACAAGACTAAACTATAAATTGCAGCGTTGGAGATTAGAAAGCTCCCAGAAATGGGGTTTAAATTCTCAGATGGTACTAGCAGATAGAATGCAATGTTGAAAGCGAAAGTAATTTTGTTAGTTTCTCAGCCTATTAGTAACTTTCATCTATTTCTTTCTCCATTCGCCCTAAAACCCTCTCCCACTTGCGTAGGAGAGGGGTTAGGGAATAAGAGCAACTCTACTAAACTTCTTTGCTGACTATGTACACCTAGTAGAATCATCTTCAGCATTGGAGTTTGACCATTTCAACCATGTGTTATGAGGCTGAAATTGTTCTATTAGAATTACATTACAGAGGGCTTGCCACCGTCTGACAATAAAGAGTCGCGGAGGAAAATAAATTGCTGTTCAAATCCAATGGGTTTCAGTGCTGATACTAATGATTTAGCCTCTGATGAAAGTTGATAATCAGAGGGAGCCTGGATGATTTCAGAACGCTCCATCCCTTGAGCTAACTGATACCAAAAAGCCAGCTTGGTGTTGTTGGTCAGAGAGTTATATTCACGAGCTAGGTCTGTGTTTGTCCCCTTGAGCAAGTCACGCATCAACTGAAACTGCTCATTTTGAGACAGACCTTTGGCTTTATTAAACAACTCATCAGAGTTGTCAGGGGCAGTGCCATTTGGCTCTTTCATTCCTGATTCGCTACAGATAAAACCGTAGATGTACCACAACACAGCAAGTTGGTTGTCTACGGATAGACGCTTAAAAGTTTCTGCGTGTTTTGCAGCTTGGCTTGTGTAAGCAGTCATAAATTAGTCCAAATTCTTCAAGTATTGCAGTTAGGCAATTTAAACCAATCACCTTAACGTTACTAAACTTAACGAATCCTATTTGGGTTATTAATCTTACTAAGGTTAGAGAATATCAATAGCTTGAAGTGTGCTGCTAACCTGCCCATAGCAAGATGTAATACCATCCCAGAAAGCATGTACTTTGCCTCAAGTCGCTTGAACCCTAGCTGTAATTACGCTGTACCCAAATGTTCGATCAGTTTCCAGAGCGAATGCTGCTCTCTCACAACTTTGATGTTTCTTTTAAGTGTATTCAAAGTTGAGCTAAAAAAAGCTTGAGCAAATAATTACTAGTTCGTAGTTTGTCATTAGAATGAGTACGAGCAAGCACGCCGGTCAAAGATTGGTGATGCTTCTTGAACTGCCCACTAAGTTGTAATGTTGTAACTACGAATTACGTAGCTTGCTTCTCGCCGGAGGCAGTATTATTAATTACAAATTCCTTTAACAATGCCTTCTCTCAACGAATATCTAATCCGCGCGATCGTCAAAGGTGACACTGCTGCTGTGGAGAATTTATTAGCCCAAGGCGCAGATGCCAATACTACCGGGGGCGTTACAGCCTTGGGAGCCAGTAATACTGCATTGATGTGGGCAGCCACAGAGGGTTATTTCGATATTGTGGAATTGCTACTGGCTCATAATGCTGATGTGAATGCGAAAAATCCAGCAGACTATACAGCTTTGATGTTTGCCGCAGAAAGCGATCGCCGTAACATTGTTTTATTGCTGCTGGATCGTGGTGCTAGGATCTGCGATCGCAATCCCTATGGAGAAACTGTGCCCAATACTCCATGACATAAGAACCGTTTGTGCAAACTGAGTGCAAAATTCTCTCATTACATCAAAATTTACAAATCTTGATGGTCATCGTTACGCGCTCATAAGAAAATGATCATAACAAAGCGTATAAAACGCCTAAAAAGCTTGAGCATCTAGGAAATCACAACTTCCATGCTTATAGAAGCTGGCAATTTGAGTTGCAACAAATTAATCCAGCGATTTGATTGGTCTGGGTAAGCAATCTGAAATTTATTTATAAATTGAAACAATTTTCTTTAACTTTCGTTAACAGGAGAAACAATTAATGCCATTCGGACCAGCTTCCCGCCTGGGAGTCAGTCTATTTGATGAAACCCCTCCCGTTGAGTGGGTGTCAGGTCGCTCACAAGAAGAAGCAGAAACAATCATTCGGGCAGTCTATCGGCAAATATTAGGCAATGCCTATGTGATGGAAAGTGAGCGGCTCGCTGTTCCCGAATCCCAGTTTAAGCGCGGTGAATTGAGCGTCCGCGAGTTTGTCAGAGCAGTGGCTAAATCAGAACTCTATCGTTCTCGCTTTTTCACGAGTTGTGCCCGCTACCGAGCGATCGAACTCAACTTCCGCCATATGCTGGGTCGTCCACCGCTGGATTTAGAAGAAATGCGTGCACACAGCACCATTCTCGATACTCAAGGGTTTGAAGCTGAGATCGATTCTTATCTCGATAGTGATGAGTATCAGTCTACCTTTGGTGAGAACATTGTGCCTTATATCCGAGGCTACAAAACCGAAGCTCTTCAGAGCATGGTGCAATTTACTCACACTTTCCAGTTGGTGCGGGGTGCTTCCAGCAGCAGCCTGAAAGGTGACTTGTCGGGCAAGGCTCCCAAACTAAATTCATTAGTAATTCAAAGCACACCCACAGCAGTAATTTCACCTGCTAGTGCTGGGGCAACCTTCTCTCCACCTCCTACTGGTGCCCGTACTCGTCTTGGAGTCGATGGTAGTGCTGGTGGCAAAGTTTACCGCATTGAAGTCACAGGTTATCGTGCCAAAAGCTTCAATAGTATTTCCAAGTTTCGCCGTTCCAACCAAGTCTTTCTGGTGCCCTACGAAAAGCTTTCTCAAGAGTATCAGCGGATTCACCAACAGGGTGGTGTGATTGCAAGTATTACTGCTGTATAAATTCAGGTGCAAACTTAAAAAATTGAGGAACATAGATTTCAATGGCATCCCAGACAATTCTTGAACTTTGGCCCGCTAGTGACTTAGAGGAAGTTCAAACTATCATCCGTGCAGTTTACAAACAAGTTTTAGGCAACCCTCATGTGATGGAGAGCGAGCGGTTGGTGACAGCAGAATCACAATTGTGCGATCGCTCCATCACCGTGCGGGATTTTGTCCGCGCCGTTGCCAAGTCTGATTTTTATCGTACCCGCTACTTTGAGTCCTGCGCTCCCTACCGTTTTGTAGAACTTAACTTCTTGCACTTGCTTGGGCGGGCACCCCAGGATCAAAGAGAAGTGTCTGAGCATATTGTTCGCACTGTCGCCGAGGGCTACGATGCTGAAATTGATTCCTACATCGATAGCAGTGAATATCAAGCAGCCTTTGGCGAAAACGTAGTACCCTACTATCGTGGTAAAAGCAGCGAAGCTAACTCCAAGCAAATAGGCTACAACCGAATGTTTGCTATTGATAGAGGCCCTGCCCAAATTGATAGCTCAGTCAAGTCTGCACAATTGGTCTATGCTGTTGCTACCAACAGTGCCAGTGCGATTAAAGCCTCTTCGTCTACCGTCATTGGTTCTGGCACCGAAAAACGTTTCAAAATCGTGGTGACAGGTTCCAAATTCGACAGCCCCCGCCGCATCAGTACCACTGAGTACATTGTCCCAGCTAGTAAAATGACCCCGCAAATTCAGCGGATTAATCGTACTTCTGGCAAAATCGTCAGCATTACTGAAATCGCATAACGTTTAACAGGGTGGGCAATGCCCGCCCAAGATGATTAACTTTTTTAATTTGCAATTTTTCAAAAAATCACACGAAAATCCTAAATTTAGGAGGCATTAATATGGCACTTTGGATAGAAGCCGAGTCCGTTGAATTACGACCCAACGCCACTGAGGATGATCTGCAAGGCGTGATCCGAGCAGTGTATCGGCAAGTTCTCGGCAATGCTCATGTATTTGAAAACCAACGGCTTACCAGTGCAGAATCTCAATTGCGAAATGGTGACATCACTGTTACTGGTTTCGTCAGAGCCGTCGCTCAATCCGATCTATACCGTTCGCTGTTTTTTGAAACTTCCTCTCCCTATCGTTTTATCGAATTAAACTTCAAACATTTGCTCGGTCGCGCCCCGCAAGATCAGGCTGAAGTTGCGGAACATGTGCAAATTTACAACACTCAGGGCTACGCAGCGGAAATCAACTCCTACATTGATAGCGATGAATATATCAGGAGTTTTGGCGACCATATTGTACCCTCTACCCGTGGTAATCGTACCCAAGCTGGGGTCAAGAATGTCGGTTTTAACCGTACCTTTGCATTGATGCGGGGCTTTGCTGCCAATGATTTGGGCAAATCAGCAAAATTGATTAGCGACATTGGCGGTAATCTTGCGACCAAAATTGTTGCCCCGCCTAATGGTTCCGGTTCTATCAGCAATACAGGGAAGCGGTTCCGTATCGCTGTCTCCAAAACCAATTTTGGGGTTCGGGTGAATAAAAGCATGGCAACCTTTGATGTGGGATACAACCAGCTAGCCCAGAAAATTCAGAGTATCCAGAAAACAGGAGGCAAGATTCTTAAGATCACGGAAATAGCTTAACGCTAGCAATGGAGAATTTCCCAACCTCTAACATTTTGTCAATCGATGATCTAATCAGAGGAAAATTGGGATATTCTCCAATCCAAAAGCAAATAGCTAAAAACAGAAACCAAAGAGTTGATGAATATTACGGAGTTTGTTGCAAATTCTATTGGGCGTTGGCGATCGCAACGCAGTGCCCATCATTTAGCATTCGGTCACTTTGAAGCCGTACAGTCTGAGATAGATATCATTGCTCTCCCAGATAATGATCCGGCAGTAATTGACTTATGTAAAGCCTATAACATTGATCCTCAAACAATTATTTCTCCCTTTCGGATGAGTTGGGAAGGTCAATCAGACTGGGATGACAATGAAATCAAAGGTAGTTGCGTCCTAGTTCCTATTCCCGATCCAACTCATCCCCATCGTGGTAAACTCCTGCGCGATCAAGGCTATGCCGAAACGATTGCAGCGGCTGGCGATTATTACTTAACAGAAGACGGCACATTCGTGCTAGTCACTTCCTACGATCGCGCCGCCGCCGAAGAAAAAATCTGGTTTGTCAACCCCAATGTCCGTTGTCGGGTTTCTCTAATTAAAACCAGTTCTGGTACAGGAGTTGTCACTGCCTCTTTTTCTTCCGAAATCCGCCAGGTTATTCACAAATAAACTAGATCCAAAAATGGCTCTCTAGGCATTTCTAGTCATATATATACAACGTCATAGTGTGCAGTCTCAAGATGAACTGACCACGTTAGTTTCGTTATGTCATAATTTTGAATTTTGCGGAAAGTACGGTCTTGGGCTTTGCCTAAGAGGAGCAACTTTACAAGATAAATTCTGTATTGTTTATTTATCCTCATCTACTTATGAATTCTTCACCACCACATATCTGCGACAGTACATCGAATCATTTAATCACCCTAGCTCGTTGGATGGCAGGGGATTTCAGTAATTATAAACAGGCATATGAAAATCCTAAAGATTACGCTCATATTCACGTATTATTTCGTCCATTACCGTTTGAATTCTTCTCAGGAATTGGGCTTTATTCAGAACAGGTTTATGACTATGATTTGTGGAGACCTTATAGACAGGGAGTACATCGCTTAGTAGATCGTGGCGATGAGATTTATATCGAAAACTACAGTTTAAAAAATGCCCTTTTCTATGCTGGTGCTGCCCGTGAGTTAAGCATTCTTAAAACCATCACCCCAGATTGTATCGCACGCAGATATCACTGTTCGATGATTTTCAAACCAGAGGGAGACAGATTTATAGGTGCTGTTGAGCCTGGAAACTTGTGCTTAATTGAGAAAAATGGCTGCCAGACTTATCTTGATAGTTACGTTGAAATCACACAAACCACTTGGGTAAGCCTAGATAGAGGGCTGGACGTCAATACACACGAGCAGGTTTGGGGATCTACCTTCGGGCCTTTGCGGTTTGAAAAGCGGGAGGGTTTCGCCCATGAAGTCCCAAACATCCTATGATCTTTCCCTGCCTAATCTGGCCATTAAAGCGAATATGCTACCTCCAGAAGCGCAGAAAAAAATGCAGTGCTGGATTCGCAGCAGGCATTTAATTTGTTCAGGTAATTTCTTTGTTTTTGAAACCGTAGATTATAGTGCGATTGAACGTTTTTCCCAATGTGTGGGAGCGTTAGGAGGCACTATTATTTCGGTTGACCCAATTGACAAAATTTGGATGGGCGCTCATCGTAAAGTGATTCTGCATCAGGCAAGAGCCAGTTTGCATACACCCTGCCACGATTTGAAACAATATTGGCTAAAATACGGAGGCTTTCGCAGCCGATTTGATAAACAGGTGTAAAGTAATTCGCTGAAGGGGTGACCTTTTTTTAATTAAAAATTAAAAGTTAAAAATTAAAAATTATTCTTCACTAATTTTTAATTTTACATTTTTAATTTTTAATTGGAGCGTTCGCGCAGCGTCTCGTAGAGAAGCGACTTGACAATATTCCTATACCAAACTGACTTGTAACGTATAAGAAAAATCAGGTGCAAGAAATGAGCTACCAGAGAAACTTCCGCCAGTTTCAGGTAATAAAGCAAATTTGCTCACTGAAAGGGAGTACGTCGTACCTGCACTGAGGAAACTTCTGATTAATGATCCCTGGTCTGAGTCATTATCATTATCGTCCTTAGTTTGTAATAAAGTTCCACGACTGTCAAACAGACCGAGAACTGTATCTCCAGATGTCACTGTACTGATACTGACAGTTCCTGAATTTGCTAAAGAAAATGTAAAAAAGTCGAAATCGGAATCATCACCTGGTTGAACTGTTGCCAACTGGGCCAAGAGATTAACCTTTGAGCCTGATGATAAGGAACCTAATTTTTCAGCGCTGTCTAGTGAGTTGTTTGTATCTTCTCCAGCATTTTCCCGCTCATAGAAAAGGAAGTCATCACTATCAAGTCTGAGATTGGTTTTCCCTTCCAGAATACCTATGATTTCATCTTGCTCTGTTCCCGGTTTGTCTAAGAATATTCGTGTGTTGCTTCCAACAGCTTGCAGACGGTAGTCCTGTGGAATTCCTTTGAGTTGAATTTGATCTTGGCTAGAGTCGAAGTCAACAATATTAGCCACGTCCCCAAAACCAGCATTTGTAGTGTTGTTATCGTCGTAGAAAACATTTGCAGCATCACCCAGGATAAATCTATCTGCCCCAGCCCCACCTGTAAAGCGATCGGTTTCCCCTATTCCTGGTGGAAGGGGACTACCAGGGAAAACACCGATGAGGATATCGTCTCCAGACCCGCCACTGAGTACGTCATTGCCTGGCCCGCCCTGTAGGCTATCATTGCCGTTGCCACCATTGAGGATATCATTGCCTAAATTACCATCTAAAGTATCATTGCCTCCTCCGCCATTGAAAGTGTTGTTAGAAGTATTACCAAAAAGAAAGTTGTTAAGACTGTTACCTGTCCCATTGATATCCCTACCTTCTCTGAGCGTCAGATTCTCCAGATTGGCCCCTAGTGTGTAGGAAACAGAAGACCGGACGGTATCTGTGCCTGAATTTGCAGCCTCTCTAATAGTGTCAGCAGCACTGTCAATGAAGTAGGTGTCGTTGCCTGCCCCTCCAATCAAAGTGTCGGTACCTAAGCCCCCATCAAGTGTGTCATTGCCATTTCCACCGATTAGACTGTCGTTCTGCGTCCCACCGGCGAGGGAATCGTTACCAGCCAAACCATTCAAGATATCTCTACCGGAGGGACTATTGGCATTACCACCACTAGCCCAACCAACTATCGTGTCATTTCTCGAAGTCCCACTGAGATTGTCAGCACTTGTTTTGCCGAAAATAAATGCCATGTTATTCCTTCTTAATTTATCACTAATACGTGAGTTCAACCTTAATCAAAGAACTATTCATCAGTTCAATGTAGATTACTAGTCATTTGTGTCATCTAAGTTAAAAACCACTAATTATTTGGTTAATAACTCCTAAAGAAAAAATCCAATTTTTTATTGTGGGCTAATCTGGAAAGCCCTCTCTGGGTTGCGGGTGAGCGAGACGCCTACTCTAAAAAATTAGATAAGTTATTTTTTTAAATTCCCTTAATTGATGACCCAAATGATAAGTAATTAGGATAAATATTTTGTTATTTTTCCAAATTCTTTTGAACCGATGCTGTAATTATTTCATTACAATGAACTACAAAGTTACATGAACTACTTTACCAAAACTATAGACCAATTCGCAATTACGTTTTGTAACGGATATCTGACGGCTGCACAAAACCCGTCGTCTATAGAGGCAGGGGAATTAAACTAATGAGATAAACTTTAGTAGAATGAACTTTTTTCTACTTGCAAACTTTCTTATGTAAGATACTACTACACAAATTTTTTATCTAGACTGATTGTCTATATAATTTGTTCACAAAACAATTGCATAGCAATGACTCCAATAACTAAACACCAACCAAGGCTCGGATTTGAAGTCCTGCGGGGTTGCAATCTTAGCTACCTTACAAATCTAGAGTCGCGTGAATTAAAAGAATCACTTTGGAAACACGGCGTTGTAGTAGTTAGACAGCAACAGCTTATCGCACAACAATTAAAAGAATTTGCCAAGGAGACCTTTGGCGATTTTATGTTTGGCGGCCCTCCTAAAACATTAGATCCTGATATTAGTCCAGACTTACAAAGCCAGTATGTCTATATATTGGGCAATCCTAAAGGGTCGGTTCTTGATCCAATCCAGAAATATGCGTGGCAATGGCATCATGATAAAGATGGTCTCCCCCGCACAGAGGGGCTGGATATGAATGCACTATATGTTGTCATGCTTTATGGAATACAAGTGCCGGAAGGTGTAGATGGTCAACCTCACACTACCGAGTTCCTCGATATGGTAGAAGCTTACAATAACTTAGATCCTCAACATCAGCAGCAGTTAGAGCAGATGTCGATGTATCATTCACCACCGATGATTTCTAAGAATACCAATGCAGACACTGATGTACCCAGGAAAGTGCATCCCATTGTATCTACTCACAAAGTCACTGGTAAAAAGGGATTATATCTAGGTTCGGACACTGCGATCGCAGTTGGTATGGAAGATAGACCAGAAGAAGCAAAACGTTTCTGGCAGGATTTGTTTGCGGCTGTTCTAGAATGCACACCAGTCTACTCTCATGTTTGGCAGCCAGGAGATATTATTTTTTGGGATAACTCCCAGGTGATGCACAGAGGTACACCCTATGATGCAACGAAATCCAAGCGAATTGCGTTGCGTTTAGGGGTTGTGGACAAGGAATAATTTGAGGCAGAGGAGGTAGGGGAAGCAGGGGAGGTAGGGGAAGCAGGGGAGGTAGGGGAAGCAGAGGAGGCAGGGGAGGCAGGGGGAGAATTTTGGAAGTTAACAAAATGTAGGGGTTTAAGTCCCCGGCTTCTATCAAGCCGTAAGTGTTGTGGCTCTTTCTAAATCCCTGTTACAACACGTAATTGCTCTCTTCTCTACGAGACGCTGCGCGAACGTAGCGGGGCGTAGCCCATTGCGAATTGCGTTAGCGAAGCGGGGCGTTAGCCCATTGCAAATTGGTTTAATCATTCCGCAACTGTGCAACGCCCTTTACTGAGGTGCTGTCTCTGGCGTTGGTGCCGGTGCAGGAGTGAGGGTTTCTGTGGGAGTTGGCGTTGGCGTGGGGGTTTCTGTAGGGGTTGGCGTGGGGGTTTCTGTGGGGGTTGGTGTTTCCGTGGGCGTCGGTGTTGGTGTTGGCGATGGGGGAGGAGTGGGATTTTCTGCTGTAATGCTGAGTTGATAATCTACTGGTTTCGATGCTGTGGAAACCACGACAAACTCGTAAAATCCGTTTTCTGGTAATTTAGTTGACAAACTACGCTGGGGAGAATCTTCTAAAAATCTAATTTTGCCAGAGGGCGAATAGACTGATAACAAAACTTGGGAATTTGCTTTTAGCTTCAATTCCAGTGATTGGTCTTTAGCAAGTCCAGCAATGAATACTTTACCATCACCAGGTTGGAGAGTACCGCTAACTGTTTTACCAGTAGCGCCCGTATCAAAGACAAGTTTTTGGAAAGCGCTACCGGCGAGGATAGCACTGAGTTTATCGCTAACAAATCCGTACCAAACTTGTCCAATCGGCTGCTCTTGGAAATTTTTACCGCGTTGCTCAGGAAATACACGTAAAAAAGCAGCATCCCCTAAATCATACAATGAACGGCTACCAACATTAATTTTGTTGACTTCCACTTTCCAGCGATCGCGTTCAGCACTTGTATAAGTTCCCAGTTGTCGGCGTGTATTTGAACTCAGTGGTGCTAGCTTTTCCAGCAATTCTGACGCTGTTTTATCCCATTCTGCCCGCAAACTCTCATCTTCAGGATCATCGCTGAGAGTGCGTCCCCGTAAACTGGGATTCCTGTCCCAAAAAATTTGATTCACCAAGTTAATGTAAAATCTCTCATCAATACCCAACTGTTGACGGCGATCGCTTAATTTTTCTTTACGCTGGCGTTCTGCTGGTGAATATTGCGCTAAAGGATCGGTCGGTTGCTCACTGGTTGGGGTTGGGCTGGCTGTAGGATTAGGTTGGACTTCCCCTACGTTGCGGTTCCTAGTGACTCCCCACCAAAATAATCCGATTGTACCAAATACTACCAACGCTACTAGGAAGGTTTTTGTTGGTGTCCACCAGCTTGTGGGTTGAGGGGATGGGGGAAATGAGGGGGATGAGGGAGGTGGAGAGACGGCGACGGTGGCGGATGTGGGTTGTGGTGCTGTGGGATATTGAGTTGGGGGAAAGTTGTTGTTGACTGGGGGCGGATTGAGGGCTTGGAGTACTTGACGGGCTGATTGATAGCGATCGCTTGGTCTGGCAGATAACATTTTATCTAATACCTGTCCCAAAATCGGACTCAAGCTTACGTCCCGTCGCCACTGCCAGGTAAGATTATAGGTATCAATTAATTCCTGGGGTTGTTTCCCTGTCAGTAAAACCAACATTGTTGCAGCCAAAGCATACAAGTCGCTGTGGGGAGATACTAACCCAGTTTGCATCTGTTCTGGGGGTGCAAATCCTATCTTACCCAATAGGGTTGGTGATGGGGAAGATGCAACTACGCCGGGTTGGTAATATTGGGAAGCAACGGTTGCTACTACTTGTTTGACACCGCCAAAATCAATTAACACTGGCAGTTTGTCAACAGTGCGAAGCATTAAGTTATCTGGAGAAATATCTCGATGAATTACTCCTAGTGAGTGGATATACTCCAGTACTGGCAGAATTTGCTGCAACAATTGGCGTACTTCTACTTCTGTAAAGCGCAAACCTTGCTTTATTCGGGCATCTAACAACGAGTTGTAAGTTTCCCCTTCTACATAATCTTGTACCAAAAATAGATATTCTTTACCCCCTAAGTTCATCCGAAGCAGTTCCCGGAAGCGGGGAATTTGGGGATGTTGCAGCTTATAAAGAACACTCGCTTCTCTCTCAAACAGTTCTTCAGCTTTTTCAACAACGTAAGCGGTTTGAACTTGGGGGGAAAATTCCTTTAAAACACAAAGTTCGCGGAAACGGTTGACATCTTCAGCTAAATAAGTGCGTCCAAAGCCACCCTGACCAATTTGACGTACAATCACATAGCGATCGCCTAAAGTTAACCCTGGTTGAATACCATAACTCATGGGCGTATCCAACAACTTTTCACCGCACTGGAGACAAAAGCGACTACCTGGGGAATTTTCATGTCCTTTAGAACAATATATTTTAGTCATTAGTTATTAGTCATTAGTTATTAGTTATTCTTCCCCAGTGCCCAGTCTCGTTACTTGCCAGATTGTACTTTACTGACTTGATCGGCTGCGATCGCATACCAAATTTGACCGAAAGTCTGTTGATTGAGTTTCCCACGCTCTTGATCAGGAAACAACCGATCAAATTTTTCATTTGCGTCTTTGGTTAGCTGATCAATTGTGTAATTCCCAAACTGCCGCGATCGCGCAAGTCGCCTCCATGTTGCATAATCTTTTTGACTATAGTTCCCCAATTTGCGACGAGATGCTGTACTGAGGTTAGCCTGTTCTAGTTTATCCAATAAATCGTCAGCGATACCAGACCATTCATCTCGTAAACCAGCGTCTTCAGGTTTAGATGTCAGGCTACGTCCCTTTAATTGCGGTTTTTTTGTATAAAATAAATCATCTACAAAGGGAGTAAAAAATCTATCAGTAATTTCTAGCTGTTGGCGACGACTGATAATTTCCTGAAGATTGCTATTTCTTCCTTTGTCGCTGACTGGTTTACCGATGGGATTAGGAAACTGAGGAATTTCTGGTAATGAGATTGTTGGAATAGTGATTGAAGTTACAGTCCGAATGACTGCATTTCCCGCCGCCAAAGTTAATCCAACTAAAGCTGTTCCCCCTAAACTGATCACAAAGGGGCGAATCCAAACAGGCCAAGATATCGGTTTAGCGATGGCTTGGGTTTTATTCTGGAATCTACTCACAATCGCACTGGCGCATTGTTTTCCCGGAGCAACTACCATTGTCTTGATCTTGGTAGTAATATAATTACCTGGGGATTTAGTCGCAGTTGATGATGGTAAATCTTTGAGAATTTGCTCGGCTCGTTGGTAGCGATCGCTCGGTTTATAAGCCAGCATCTTTTTTAACACCGCTTCCAGTTGGGGACTAACTCTAATTTCCTTTCCCCATGCCCAAATTCCCTGATAGCTATCGTATAATTTTTGCGGTTCTTTCCCTGTGAGTAACACTAGTGATGTCACCGCTAAAGAATATAAATCACTACTAAAAAATGCTTTTCCCTGCCGTAGCTGTTCTTCTGGAGCGTAGCCCTTTTTACCCAGCAAAGTGTTATTTTCAGCCAGCTTAGTCCGCCAAAAACCTTGAGAAGCCGGTAATTGCTTAACACCGCCAAAATCAATTAATACTGGCAAATTATCAAAACGCCGCCAAATTAAATTATCAGGAGAAATATCACGGTGAACTACATCTCGTGAGTGGATGTAGGATAACACAGGTAAAATCTGTTGCAGTAGAGTGATTACTTCCTCTTCACTGAATGTCTTTCCTTGAGTTTCACGCTGTTCTAATAATTGGTAGTAATTATCACCATCCACATAATCTTGCACTAGAAAGAAAAAATCTTTAGTGCCCATCTTCACTTGTAGCGAGGCGTGAAAACGCGGAATTTGTGGATGCTGGAGTTTTTTCAGAACATTGGCTTCTCGCTCAAATAACTCTTTAGCTTTTTGTAAATCTTGATGTTCTTGTACTTGGGGTGCAAATTCCTTCAGCACACATGTTTGATGAGCTTTATTCCTATCCTCCGCCAAATAGGTACGTCCAAAGCCGCCTTGCCCTAAATGACGGGTAATTTGATAGCGATTATCCACCACCTGTCCCACAGCAAGAGGTAATGGCTCACCACAATGGGTACAAAAGCGGTTATTACCATTATTTGTGTGTTGTCTACTGCAATAGAGCTGCATGGTGCCCAAGGATAAATTAAGGTTTTATTGAATAACTACAATCTGCCTACCCTCATTTTCGGATATCCTACGAAACCTTAGGGGCAGAGTGTTCTGATCGATCTTAAGAAATGTGGAATTAAATAGAGAGTAATACCTAAATGTAGGCTATTGCTAACATATTTTACGAGAATAGAGTTTTGCATCTGATTAAATATATGTTGCTTAGGGTCACTGGGTTTTGCGGGTATCAGTTAACGGCTAAAATACTCACAGCAAGTAACAGTGTTGATTCTACTTTAGGATAAACAACAAGCGTGATGAACTGCAAACCACGACAGCAGCAAGTAATTACAGCATTTGAAGAATTTTTGTCTACCCCCCTAGAAACGCTACTGCAACAGCATCTCAACACTCATTCAGTAGCTTTGACTTTATTTCATGATGTGGCGGCTAATGTACCTGCCTACAAGGCTTTTTTAGCAGAAAGGGGAATTAATCCCGCGACTATTCAAACCTTAGAGGAGTTTCAAAAACTACCAGCGATCGCTAAACAAAATTATATACTGCGCTATCCTTTAGCTGACTTGTGCCGCAACGGACAACTCCAAGCGTGCGACATGATAGCTGCTTCCTCTGGTTCCACTGGTAAACCGACATTTTGGCCTCGTTTTTTCACAGATGAACTCCAAATCGCCACACGCTTTGAACAGATTTTTCACGATAGTTTCTATACAGATACCAGACGTACCCTAGCAGTGATTTGTTTCACTTTGGGCACTTGGGTAGGTGGAATGTTTACTACTAATTGCTGTCGTTATCTTGCTAGCAAAGGTTATCCCATCACCGTAATTACTCCTGGTAACAACAAAGAAGAAATATTGCGAGTTGTGCAGGAACTAGGTTCAGCGTTTGAGCAAGTAGTGTTATTGGGATACCCACCATTTTTAAAAGATGTGATTGATAGTGGTATCGCTCGTGGTGTGGAGTGGCAGCAATATCAGATTAAATTAGTGATGGCGGGAGAAGTATTTAGTGAAGAATGGCGGAGTTTAGTTGGCGAAAGAGTTGGTTCACAAAATCCTTGTTATGATTTTGCATCACTTTACGGTACTGCGGATGCAGGAGTTTTGGGCAATGAAACACCGTTAAGTATCTGCATACGCCGTTTTTTGGCAGAAAATCCCGATGCCGCTAGAGCTTTATTTGGGGAATCACGTTTACCCACATTAGTACAATACGATCCTTGCAGTCGCTTTTTTGAAGTTCAAGACGGCGGATTGCTATTTTCGGGAGATAACGGTATTCCCTTAGTGCGTTATGACATTTTGGATACTGGCGGGATAATTAGTTATGATGCCATGCTGCAATTTTTGGCTGAATGGGGATTTAATCCGCTTGAGAATCTGCGTTCTGATACTCAAGAATTACCTAGAGGTATTCATCAGCTACCTTTTGTTTATGTCTTCGGTCGTTCTAATTTTACAGTTTCTTACTTTGGTGCAAATATCTATCCCGAAAATGTGGCGGTGGGATTAGAGCAACCAGGAATTCAAGAATGGGTGACGGGTAAGTTTGTGTTGCAGGTGAAGGAAGATGCAGATAAGAATCGATTTTTATCTGTGGTTGTGGAATTAGGAGCAGGGGTAGAGGATAGTGAAGATCGAAGAGAAGCGATCGCATCTTCTATTCTTTCACAACTGCTACGTTTAAATAGCGAGTTTGCTAATTATGTTCCGGCAGAATATCAAACACCACAGGTTACGTTAGCACCAATGGGGGATTTTGAATATTTCCCGATTGGGGTGAAACATCGTTATACGCGTCAATAGATGAATCAAATACAAGAAGACGCGATGAATCGCGTCTCTACAAGGGGCGATCGCAAAAACGATTCCTGCGGTGGTCACTGAGCTTTGTCGAAGTGCGGGCTACGCCTACGCATTCCCATTCTGTTTACAATGTCTGTTTTATTAGGGGCGATCGCATTCCCTGGATTGCGGAAAGATCAGACGCGATAGATTTACGAGACGCTTACGAGATGCGATGAATCGCGTCTTTACAAGGGATTGCTGCTTCCACATTTCGCT
The DNA here is from genome assembly GCF_034932245.1 of Nostoc sp. UHCC 0251. Classification (NCBI taxonomy): domain Bacteria; kingdom Bacillati; phylum Cyanobacteriota; class Cyanophyceae; order Nostocales; family Nostocaceae; genus Nostoc; species Nostoc sp. UHCC 0251. Next base: position 32,016 of record NZ_JAYGHD010000288.1, on the reverse strand, counting down.
TATGTTTTGGCTGGAGGAAGTATTTTTCTTTCCTACTCTCCATCTTTCACTTTCTCTTGTTGATGCCAAGCTTGATAAAAAGCAGGGTAGTGCATACTTTGGGCGCACTTCCAGATAACTTTGTAGCAATGAGCAAATCGCTCAAGGTCATTTTTGTAAGTTTCAGGTGATAAGTAATCCTTTAACACGGTGACAACACTCGGCATCTGTTCCTCTAACAGAATTTTCTCTAAGCTATATGCTGGTTGCCATAGGGTATCTTCATCTAGTAGTGGATTGCCAATTAACTCTACCAAAGCATCAATTGCTTTTTGGTTGCCAGAGCCAATTTTCCCTAAGCTTTCTGCCGCTTGCCTTCGGGTATCTTCATCTAGTAGTGGATTGCCGATTAACTCCACTAAAGCATCAATCGCTTTTTGGTTGACAGAGCTAATAATCTCTAACTTAGATGCTGCTTGTATTTGGGTATAATAATCCAGTTTTGGTTTGCCGATTAACTCCACCAAAGCAGCGATCGCTTTTTGGTTGCCAGAGCCAATTTTTACTAAGCTTTCTACCGCTAGCCATAGAGTAGAATCATCCAGTTGTGGTTTGCCGATTAACTCCACCAAAGCATCAATCGCTTTTTGATTGCCAGAGCCAATTTTCTCTAAGCTAGATGTTGCTAGTGATCGGGTACCATAATCTAGTTGTGGATTGCCAATTAACTTTACCAAAGCATCAATCGCTTTTTGGTTGCCTGGGTCAATTTCCCCTAAGCTTTCTGCCGCTTCCCTTTGGGTATCATCATCCAGTTGTGGATTGTCGATTAACTCTACTAAAGCATCAATCGCTTTTTGATTGCCAGAGCCAATTTTCCCTAAGCTATATACTGCTAGCGATCGAGTACCATCATCCAGTTGTGGATTGCCGATTAACTCCAGCAAAGCATCAATCGCTTTTTGGTTGCCAGAGCCAATTTCCTCTAAACTAGATACCGCTTGCCATAGGGTATCTTCATCCAGTTGTCGTTTAAAGATTAACTCCACCAGAGCATCAATCGCTTTTTGGTTGCCAGGGTCAATTTGCCCTAAGCTAGATGCTGCTTCCCTTAGAGTAGAATCATCCAGTTGTGAATTGCCGATTAACTGCGCCAAAGTAGCGATCGCTTTTATGCGATTTGTCAGAGGCAATGCTGTCCTTGCTCCCTCTGCGATTGGGTAGAGAAATTTTACCCACTCGTTTTGTTCAACCTTAAACTCGCCAAAGCCCCATTTAACGATTTCCGCCACAATAGCATCTGCGTTGTAAGAATTTTTCCACTCATCAACCCCCGCAGCAGCGAGAAAATAAGCGCGAAACTCGTAAAATCCCTTTCTGACTCTATCAATAGCACAGAATTCTCCGCACCCATCATTAAATTCCACCAATGCCTGAATAAACTCTTTCTTCTCCTCCTCCTTCTTCTTCTTTTCCTCCTCCCCCACATACTCACGTCCCAACCACAGCAAAATCACCTCTTTCCACTGCGGGGCAAAAATGCGATAAACGCCTAGCGCGGGGTTGTCGGGAATATGATTCAAAAACTCGTGCCAATCATCAACCGCCAACGCTGCAAAATATTCCTCAAATGTGGTGTGGTAAAAAGCGTAAACTTCCTCTTCGTCAGATTCGGCAGCCAGTCCAACTTGATTTAGCCATCCCAACTTTAGCGCCAACCAAAATAGAGAACCCTCCTCTTCTGGATCGCCCAATTCATTACTTACAAACTCATGGCGCAACCGAAAGCGAAAAGTTTCTGTGTCAATTGCCCGCTTTGCCAAACGTCCCAGTGCTGCGTTTAGTTTTTGTCGCTGCTCTTGAGTCGTGCGAAAGCGATTTTTTCTCCAAGTGTAGAACTGCTTAACAAACTGCTGATAAAGTCCGGCTTTAGTTTCCGGTAAACCTTTGTCGGAACCTTGCCAAGTGCTGCACAACAGCGCTAACCGCAAAGGATTTTTAACTAAATCTTGGATGCGCTGACGTTCAGGCTTATCTAATTCCTGCCATAATCTTTGCCCTTTGTCTGCATCCTTGTTGTGAAACCAACGCCCAATAAACTCTTGCACTTGTTGCGGATATTCAAAATTGAGTAACCGATACGTCTCAAAATTTTCTAAAGCGTTGGCGTTTGCTTCCCAAACATTCACCCGACAAGTCAGCACAACCCGCGCATTTTTCACCCATCCCGTCAACTGCTGGGAAATCTCAGTTAATGGTTGGAGTGAAGACATTTCATCTGCTGCATCCAACAACAACCACACACGATTATTCTTGAATAAATCTGCAAAAGTGTTTTCCTGTTCTTCTTTTACACGCACCACTTCTAAAGCATTCTTCAGCCAATCTTGCAGCAGATAATTTTCTACACTCTTTCCTTGCAAGTCTGCCAAAGAAATCCAAATTGGTAAACCCAGATTGTTGTCTAATATCCAAAAAGCTATAGTTTGCAACTGAGTAGTTTTTCCCGCACCTGGTTCCCCAATTAAAGCAATGCGGTGTCCTTGAGTTTTACCAACACCATCACGGATAATTTTCTCTAAAAAAGCCTCATGTTCAAATCGCTGCTTCTCTTCATAACTCGGTTCGTAAAGCCGCGAACCTTGTTCTGGGGAAATATCCTCGCTGCACTTCTTCGATTTACTACGCTCTACCAATGCTAAAGGGACATGAATTGCCTCTAGCTCAAATTTCATCTCATCATCAGCAAACAGCAACTCATTTGTGGTGAGACGCTTGTGCTTTTCCAGCATAGCGCCGCAGATTTCTTGCCAGGAAGACTCGTCTGATTTCTGGGAATTTGCCTGTAAAGCTTTAGATTTTTCTGGTCTACTGGTTTCCCATGCCTGTTCAAATTGATCTAGGTTCTTTTTCTTGTCCTTTGCCCACAGTCTCAGCGTGAAGTGCCAACTATCAGCACCCCTGGTTTGGGTGCGGTTGTCCTCTAGAATCTTCAAAAAGTCTTTTAGCAGATTCAGCGCTTCTCGAATTTGCGGTTTGGTTAACTTGCTTGGATATTTATCTTTTTCTGTGAGATATTCCAAAGCTACCAGAGTTGTCTCGATTATCAGCTTCGGATTGGCACTGTCTTCTGCTTCCCACTTGAACTTAATATCAAACTTACTGTCTTCAAATTCCCAATTGGCGAAATCAAGCAAAGCTTCTAAAAGGCGCTTCACCCGTGCTTTTACCTCAAAACCGTAAGTCTTTCTTGGCATGACAGTCAAAGACAAATCCCAAAAAGTTTGGGGCTACCCCTAATTGAATTTACCACCCCAAACCCATGTATTCCTGATTTGAACGAGATTTTATCTGCCTTGATTGCGTTCACCACCCCAAAGAGATGCTGTATTCAACAACTCATTCAGGTGGTACGAAATGAAAAACAAGGGTCAAAGTGCAAGTCAAAGAGCGATGTCTATGACGGGCTACGCCTACGCTTTCTTACTAATTCTGCAAACAATATTAATTGGCGTAAATGCCGAAAACCGCCTTCAGCAAGGAGACTCACCAATCGAGGTTTTAATCTGGATGATTAACCAGTGTATTCCAGTCCTAAAAGAAGCCAGCAGTTTGCAAGAAAAACAGAAAAACTTGTTACCCAAACATCGTCATTCTGAGGATCAATAATATCACAAGCCCCTCTCTGCAAGCAAAGACGGGCTGTGGCTATATTGGTTGATTTATATAGGAACCCGGTTTAATTGCGTGAAAAAATCTAATAACAATTTAATTAATGATTGCAACACATCCTTGGTTTAAGACGCGATGAATTGTGGGATGAAGAAGACGCGATGAATCGCGTCTCTACAAGATGTATGGTCTATTTTATTTGTTACGTTTTTCGATTGTGTGCAATCTGGTTGGGATCGGGTTTTTTGATAAAAATTATATATAGATGACAACAACGCCTTGTAGAGACGGCGATTTATCGCGTCTCTCTTATTCGTCCAGAACACAACCCCATTTGTTCAGAACACAACCCCATTCGTCCAGAACACAACCCCATTCGTCCAGAACACAATCCCATTCGTCCAG
>NZ_JAYGHD010000288.1:0-27860 GCF_034932245.1 Nostoc sp. UHCC 0251 | reverse complement strand
CCCATTCGTCCAGAACACAACCCCATTCGTCCAGAACACAATCCCATTCGTCCAGAACACAAGTTTTTTCGTGTAATTACTTAGCTAGTAATCCAATCTTATTACAAAAAACACCTTGTTTTGTAAGTTTTACTGAACCACTACATTGCTCCATTGAGACACTCTAGAAAGATAAAGTTTAGTAAAAAGTCTGCATTGATGCCACGCCTAAAAAGAAGCTCTACCGTGCTAGAAAAAACCGAACAGAGAGTAATCGGATTTAAATCGATTAATTCCAGCCTCGACTTTGGTGATTCAATCAGCTTAAACCATTTAACCGAGTTAACCGGGCAACTCCGCAACCAGATTGACCAGTATAATATGATGCTAACTGCCATTGACACAGCAAAGGAACAAATAGAAACCCTTGAAAAGACTATCCGCGAAACATCAGAACGCTTAGTCAGTGGTGTAGTCTTGAAGTATGGCAAAGACAGCCGGGAATACGAGATGACTGGTGGAGTACGCAAAAGCGATGCCTGCGGCGGGCTACGCCTACGCATTCGTAAAGCAACTATCACCCGGTTAAAATCCACCGCAGACTCGAAAGCAGCTTCTACACAGACGGCGTAATGAGCAACAAATAGGCATCATTCACCGTCAATGATGCCCATGTTATCGCAGTTTTATTCCTCAATCAACTCAAAATCAACTCGCTCATAAATATCACGCAAGGCAATTTGAAAGTCGATAGAATCTAAGACTAAAACTGCATCTTCACCTTCATATTCCTTAAAAATCCATTGACCTTCTGCTTGCTTTGCAAATTGTTCCACAGCAAAACTATACTGGTCAATCATGATATATTCTTGAAAACCAGGAATTGAACGATAATATTTAAACTTATCTGTTTTGTCATAATTTTTAGTTGAATTTGATAAGACTTCAACAATTAATAAAGGATTAGTGATAATTGTTGTACCTGTTCCCTCATAAATAGGCTTACCTTTGATGACCATAACATCAGGATAAGTATTAATGCGATAACGAGGTATTGATAATTTAACATCGCCTATATATATGTTATAATTTTGTCCTTGCACTGTCAGGGGAAATTTTTTGTAAAAATTACCTGCAATGTTGTTGTGGTTAGTTGTTCCTCCTGTCATGGGTATAATTTCTCCGTCTCTGTATTCATTTTTATATTCAGCCTTCTCTTCTAATTCCAAATATTCTTCTGGGGTATAGTAACGCTTTTCTGTTTGTAAAACCATATTAATTAACTCACAAAATGAGGGAATGGATATGTTATCAATAGCGTAACGTACCCTAAAGATAGGGAAAATAAATAATTTTGTTATACAAATACGATTGCAGACAATGTAACAATAGCGATCGCAAGCCAATATTTTTAGCCATACCTACCAGTGAACGCCCCTACCAACATCTCTGCACAAACTCAAAATCGCAAAGCCGATCACATTCGGATCTGTTTAGAGGAAGATGTTCAGTCTCATCAAATCACCAATGGATTGGAACGCTATCGCTTCACCCATTCTTGCTTACCCGAACTCAACCACGACGATATTGATATCAGTACAACTTTCCTGGGGAAACACCTTGGCGCACCTTTGTTAATTTCTTCCATGACTGGCGGAACAGAACAAGCTGCAATGATTAACCAACGTTTGGCGCAAGTCGCGCAACACTACAAAATTGCAATGGGTGTCGGTTCCCAGCGAGTAGCAGTAGAAAAACCCCAGGTAGCTGATACTTTTGCTGTTCGCAAGTATGCCCCAGATGTTCTGCTATTTGCGAACTTGGGCGCTGTGCAACTTAACTATAAGTACGGCTTAGATGAATGTTTGCGCGTAGTTGATATTCTAGAGGCTGATGCCCTGATTTTACATATCAACCCTCTACAAGAGTGCATTCAACCCAAAGGTGATACTAATTTTCGGGGTTTGATTGACAAGATAGCTACATTATGCAGTAAAATCTCAGTACCAGTGATTGCAAAGGAAGTTGGTAACGGCATTTCAGCAGCGATCGCTAACAAACTCATTGCCGCCGGAGTAGCAGCAATTGATGTCGCTGGTGCGGGGGGTACTTCTTGGGCAAAAGTAGAAAGTGAACGGGCAGAAAATCCCTTACAACGCCGCTTGGGGAAAACGTTTGCCGATTGGGGTTTACCGACGGCAGAGTGCATTACAACTATTAGAGCGATCGCTCCAAATGTGCCCTTAATTGCTTCAGGAGGTTTGCGTCATGGACTGGATGTTGCAGCCGCGATCGCTTTGGGAGCAGATATAGCTGGTTTAGCCATGCCTTTCCTGCAAGCAGCAGCAACATCAGAGACAGCAGTTGCCGAACTGGCTGAAGTATTAATCGCCGAAATCACCACAGTTTTATTCTGCACTGGCAACGCCACCTTATCTGAGTTAAAGCACTCTGATAGTTTACAGCGCATAGAATAGGTAAATAGGTCATTAGTCATTAGTCATTAGTCATTTGTCCAAAGTCCAATTATAAATGCCCAATGCCCAATGCCCAATGCCCCATGTCCCATGCCCAATGACTAATAACTAATGCGTAATTTTATCAAACAAACTTTTGCTAGTTTAATTGGCACCTTACTAGGACTAATTATTTTCGGTGGTCTGGGAACCACCGGGCTGTTCTTGCTGATATTGGCTGCTAGCTCCTCTAAAGATACTGGGCCAAATGTGAAAGATAAGTCAATGCTGGTTTTTGACTTGTCGATGAAAATTACTGATAGCGAACCTAGTTCTAGCGAACTGTTTCAAAACACAATATCAGGTGTAGATGAAGATAGGATGGCGCTTCGCAAAGTTGTGGAAACTTTGGAAAAGGCGCGGCGCGATCCGCGAATTGTCGGGATATACCTGGATGCAACTAGCACAAGCCAAGCTGGTAGCGTCGGCTATGCTTCCCTTAAAGAAATTCGGAAAGCGCTGGAGGAATTTCGCGCTGCTGGGAAAAAGATTGTGGCATACGGCAGTGATTGGAGTGAAAAGGAATATTACCTTACTTCAGTGGCAGATTCCGTTGTACTTAATCCTCTGGGAATGATGGAAATCAACGGTTTGAGTTCACAACCGATGTTCTTAACGGGAGCATTGCAGAAATATGGCATTGGTATTCAAGTCGTGCGGGTAGGCAAATTTAAGGGGGCTGTTGAACCGTTTCTCCTGACAAAATTGAGTCCAGAAAACCGCGAACAAACTCAGAAATTGTTAAATGATGTTTGGGGAGAGTGGCGCACTACTGTGGGTGCAAGTCGGAAACTTCAACCGAACCAGTTGCAAGCGATCGCAGATAATCAGGCACTACTGGAAGCCCCACAAGCTAAAACTAGCGGTTTAATTGACCGAGTAGCATACCCCGATGAAGTAGTAACTGACCTCAAAAAGTTGACAAATAGCGATAAAGACGACAAAACATTCAAACAAATTAGCCTGAATAGCTATGCCCAAGTTCCCGGTAAATCTTTGGGTGTAGAACGTAGTTCAAAAAATCAAATTGCCGTTGTTTATGCTGAGGGCGAGATTGTCGATGGTAAAGGTGATCTTGGGCAAGTAGGAGGCGATCGCTTTGCGAAAATCTTCAACAAACTCCGACAAGATAAGGATGTGAAAGCTGTTGTATTACGGATTAATAGTCCTGGTGGTAGCGCTACCGCATCTGAAGTCATGCAGCGAGAAGTAAAATTAACTCGTGAGGCAAAACCGGTTGTAGTGTCTATGGGTGATGTCGCCGCCTCTGGTGGTTACTGGATTGCTAGCGACTCGAATCGCATTTTTGCCGAACCAAATACTATTACAGGTTCCATAGGCGTGTTTGGGGTGCTATTTAATGGTGCAAAGCTGGCTAATGATAACGGCATCACCTGGGATTCGGTGAAAACTGGAACCTATGCTGATAGTCAAACAGTTTCGCGGCCGAAATCGCCTCAAGAGTTGGCACTTTATCAGCGCAGTGTTAACCGGATTTATAATATGTTTCTGAATAAAGTTTCTCAAGGTCGCAAACTCCCAGAACAAAAAGTTGCAGAAATTGCCCAAGGACGGGTTTGGTCTGGTGTGGCGGCCAAAGAAATTGGTTTGGTGGATGAAATTGGCGGTTTAAATACTGCGATCGCTTATGCTGCCAAAGAGGCAAAACTACGAGAAGACTGGGAAGTGCAAGAATATCCTCGCACTAGCAGTTTCGGAGAACGCTTTTTTGGGCGTGCAACTGAAGAGGTGCGGACTGCTTTAGGAATTGAGGCGGCGCAACTCAAACAATCTAACCCTCTCACCATTGAATTCCAGAAATTGCAACAGGAAGTAGAGATTTTGCAAAAGATGAATGATCCACAGGGGGTTTACGCCCGCTTGCCTTTCAACTTGAAGATTGAGTAACATCCTCACCGAAAAGGCAAAGGGGCAGTTCTTGCTGGGAGCAGGGGGAGCAAAAGCCGTGAAGCGAAGCAGAACATGGGTATCAAGCCCCGTCATAAAGGACGTTCTGAATTGGTCGGAGTACAAGCTCCGACCAATCCTCCCCCCCCCTGCTCCCCTGCTCCCCTGCTTCTTTCGACGCTCTTTCTGTATATTAGGGTTGGTAGTACTTCGACAAAACTTGATGGAAGTGAGAAATCCCATATTCAATGTCTGCAAGCTGAAGTACACCATAAGCTTTGGAATGAACACTTGCTTGTAGCGATCGCACCACCCCAAAGTCTTCATTTAACACCCGTTCAAATTCAGGTCGAAATTCATCTTGTTTATAAGGAAATGCTTCAATTTGTGCTTTTGTTTGATAAATAAAAACCTCAAACTTAGTTTTTGTAGGAGATAAAGGAGTCAGCCGAAAAACTGAAACTTTGTCTCTTGCAGTATTAATCATCATATTGGGAAAGATGAAGCCCTGGTAAGATTGTCCCCTTGGTTCTCCTGAAAAAGCGGGGTGATCTTTGACAAATTCATCATCTGTAAAAGGAACAAATATCTGATAGTGTCGCCCAGTTGGAGTATAAATAATATTCTTCGGATTGAAACACTTTAAACTTTGGGCATGAACAACTGATAAATGATAACACTCTAGATAATTCTCTATAGGAAATTTCCAGTTGGCTGGCTCTTCATAAAACCAGTGGTCAACCTGCTGAAGTTCTTGCCAACGGTGCTGATACTGCTCTAAGTAAGCTGAAAATCCAGCCAAATAACTTACTAAAGATTCCCCTTCTGCTTCTGGGTGAACAAAGATAAAGCCGCCCCATGTCTCTACTCGTCCCTTAGCTAGATAGACACCCGACTTATCTAAATTCGGAAAACACTCAGCACGAGGTAAACCTTTAAGATTGCCTTCATAATTGAAGTTCCAACCATGATAAGGACAACGCACCCGTTGACAATGACCATGCCCTTGTAACATCTGCGCTCCCCGATGGGGGCAAACATTGTGCATTGCTCGTAATTCGCCATTATTATCTCGAATTACAAACATGGGTTGATCGCCAACATTGCAAGTTAGATAATCCCCAGGATTAGGTAGATCGGATTCACGTCCTACAAACTGCCAGGTGTTACGCCAGATAGTTTGCTGCTCATAAGCAAAAATTTGCTCGCTAAAATAGTAATCACCAGGTAGTCCAAATTTTGGTTGATTGGTACTAGAAGTGCGATCGAGAAATGAAGGATGGATCGAGATCATATTGTTAAATTCTATTTAATCAGTGCTATTGAGCGATCGCTTTACTAAGAACAACCTCAGATGAGATTGCCTCTTGCGCTAATTCCTGCCACCAGACCTCCATCGCATCTATCATTGCCCGAAATCCTGCTGCAAACTCTCCAAATTCTTCGGGTTGTATATATGCTGCCAGACATGTTCTCAAGCCCGCTTCATGTTCAATTTCCCACTCGTTTAAATGCTTGCTAAAAAAATATTCCAAATCTTTGGGCATTGCTCCTTCCAGCAACCAATCTAGAAGTTGCACGATTAGAGTTAATTCTGGAATTGAGGTTGCCTCGATCGCATAGGTTGCCCCAAGTACATAGTGTACTTGGCGATCGAATACTGATTGCACAGTTCTTAGCAATTTGGATGTAGCAGCTGACGGCATTGTGTTCTTCACAGCAACACTCAGTCCTTCTTCTAACCCTTCAGCTAAAAGCCTGTAATGAGAGATTCCTTGAGTAGTGCTACCCATTTCCTCAGCTATATTTTCTTTGAGTTCTTGGGCTACACTGTTCCATCCTGCACTCAGGGCTTTCTGTCTTGCTAACTCTGTGAAACCCACCAACTCCTTTGGAAAAATCGAATATTGCTGCATGATATAAGCAATCTGAGCAAAGCTTGCTTGACTCAGCATTTGTGCAACAGGATTTTTTGTAATACTAAATGCCAGGTAATCCTGAGCTAGCAGTTGATTCATCTGCTGAGTTAAGTGATTAAATTCCATTAAATTTTTAGTCCTTTATTATAGTTTTGCTGACTGCTAATCTAGCTTTAAAAGTCGCTAGCAATTAACATCAATTTGACATTTTATATGGATAGAATAGCTTCATTTAATTGATAAATCTTGAGTAAGGGCACTGGAAATAACTAAATGATTTAGTTGATTAAAATTAGTACTTTTACCCAAGAATAATTTATTAAAAATATTTGAATAATGGAATTCTTGTAAAAATACTATGTTGTAAGATTAAGCCTAATAGCAACCAGTTGACGAATTGTAAATAGAGATATTGCCTATTAATTATTCGTTTCTTAATTAAACACAACATTATTTTGATAGTCCGAAGTTGCTCATGGGTAATCTAGGTGTAAGCAAAGACCTGTGCCAATCAAGATTTACCACTCATGAAGATACATCCATCTAACAAAATCCGCGCATTTTCATTACAGCTTGTTCTGGTCGTTCCTTTCGTATTGCAAGTTTTTGGCATCGTGGGACTGGTTGGGTATTTGTCGTATAAAAATGGCGAGAAAGCGGTGAACGATCTAGCAGATCAGTTGATGGAACGAACCAGTGGTGAGGTAAATCAACATTTAGATGCTTACCTGTCGATTCCTCATAAAGTTATCCAGTTAAATGCGGATGCAATTCGTATGGGATTGTTGGATGTGCGGGAGCGTCTCAAGGTTGGCAAGTACTTCTGGCACGAAATGCAAGCCTATGACCTAACCTTTATCAGCTTGAACCTAGCAACTGGGGAAGGAACTGGAGCCGGTCGTTACGATGGTAAGACGGTGACAATCGATGATAATGCGATCAAAACGCCAAGCCGGCCGAAAAATACGAAAACTTATTTAACAGATAATGATGGCAACCCAACCAAAGTTATGACGACTAGTACGTGGGATACCCTCAATGAACCTGCCTACACTGAACCTGTGAAAGCGGGAAAACCTATCTGGGTTCGCATTTATACTTATTACGATCCTGCTTATCCCCCCTATATTGTGGCATCGGCAGGTCGTCCGATTTATGATGCCAGCAAAAAACTGATTGGTGTTGTGGGGGCCGAAATTCACCTGTTGAAACTCAGTGAATTTTTACAGAAATTAAATGTCAGCAGCTTCGGACAAGTTTTTATTATGGAGCGTGATGGTATGTTGGTTGCCAATTCTGCTCAAGAAAAGCCTTTTACCGTAGTCAATAACGAAATTAAACGCCTTAAAGCGATCGACAGCCCCAATCCGGTGCTACAAAGCATTGCCAAGCAGCTTCAGCAGCGCATTCCAGATTTTCAGTCCGTTACCAATACCCAAAAACTGAAAGTTAATGTTCAAGGAGAAAATTTATACGTGCATGTTGTACCTTGGCGTGACCAACATGGTTTGGACTGGTTAGTGGTAGTTGGTATTCCGGAAAAAACTTACATGGCGCAAATCTATACCAACACCCAAATTAGCATCCTGCTGTGTTTTGGGGCGCTGATAGTAGCAACAACGATTGGCATATTTACCTCGCGTCGGATTGCAGATCCTATCTTGCGTTTGAATCAGACCACCCAAGCAATAGCATTTGGTGATTTAGAACAGACGCTCCAAGAGGGCAATATCCATGAACTCAACACTCTTGCCCACTCTTTTAATCACATGGCAGGGCAATTGCGGGAATCCTTTATTGCTTTAGAAAATAGTAATGCCGAACTAGAAGCGCGAGTCGAAGAACGAACTGTTGAACTCAAAACAGCTATGGGTGAATTGCAGCGTACCCAAGCACAAGTACTTCAAAGTGAAAAAATGTCTAGTCTGGGCCAACTAGTAGCAGGTATTGCCCATGAAATCAATAATCCAGTTAACTTTATTCACGGTAATATTACTTACTTGGATGAATATACTCAAAACTTGTTACAGATGATTTATCTTTACCAAAAACGCTATTCTAGTCATGACCCAGAAATTCAAGCATTAGCAGAGGAAATCGATCTAGAATTTCTCATTGAAGATTTACAAAAGATACTGCCTTCAATGAAAATGGGGACTGAGAGGATTCGTAATATTGTGCGCTCGCTGCGGAATTTTTCGCGTATGGATGAAGCAGACTTTAAAGCAGTTGATATTCATGAAGGCATCGAAAGTACGCTTTTAATTCTGCAACACCGCCTCAAAGATAAACCAGACCGTCCAGCAATTGAAGTTGTTAAAAATTATGGCAACTTGCCGCAAGTGGAATGCTATCCTGGTCAACTCAACCAAGTATTAATGAATGTTCTGGTAAATGCAATGGATGCCCTTGATGAGTTGGATATCAAGCGTACCTCTCAACAGATAGAGGAAAATCCCAGTCAAATTACTATTCGCACTTCAGTAGTTGATTCACAATCAATAGAAATTGCGATCGCTGATAACGCACAAGGAATACCAGAATCGGTTCAAAGCCGGATCTTCGATCCATTTTTTACTACCAAACCTGTAGGTAAAGGCACAGGCATGGGTATGGCAATCAGCTACCAAATCATTACGGAAAAACATGGTGGGAAATTGCTATGTTTTTCTAGCCTTGGGCAAGGCACTAATTTCATAATTCAAGTGCCTATCCGCCAAAAAGCTCCTGAACACGTCCTCAAAGTATAGAGCGATCGCATTATTATATTGGAATTGTTAAACCAACGACTGGAGTGATATTCAATAAAACTGAGATGCTCCTGAGACAATACTATAACCAGTGTTTTGGATACGTCCTTTCTTCCGCTAAATTATTGAAGATCACAGCGCATAGCACTAAAATCATTGATCCCTCAAAAGCAGGTGTTAGCAAAAATTGCCAGTCCGGTTTCGTCATCATGACGACTAATGCAACAGCACCCGAAGGTGGGTGGAGAGTTCCGGTAACTTGCATGATTCCGATCGCACTAGAAACAGCCATTCCCATTGCCAAGGGAGAAGAACCGAGAAAATGCAGAATTATCAGACTCACCATAGCAGCTAAAAGATTACCCCCAATGACATTGCGAGGTTGAGCCAAAGGACTGTCAGGGACACCAAAGATCAAAACACTTGTGGCACCAAACGGAGCCATCAGCAAAGGAGAATTAGTTTTTGCAGCAAGGTAAGACGTTGCAGTGATGGCTAAAAAACTACCAATCCAACTCCAAAAAACATGCCGATGATGAGGTCTATCTATTGGGCAGGTTAGCGGACAGGATCGCCATCTGCCAAAGGTTTTAAACCAATAATTTTGCAATTTCAACCGAACTTTTTTACCGTCGATCATGAATAAACCACTCGATAATCATGACTCCCTGACTTGACTAAGCAAGGCTTTACTAAAGTTAAGATAACATGACATTTCTCAAAAAAATTCTAAAAAGTATCCAAATACACAGATTTTTCCATTTTGTTAGAATTTAGACTACACATCTCCAGAAATTAAATATGCGTTATCCAGAAACCTTGTAGAGACGTAGCACTGCTACGTCTCTACATCCTCGGAAATGTCTAATCATTCGGAATCAAATATCTCAGAAATCATACTGAACCATCAAGGCAATAAATATAACTAATATATACATAAATATTGTCAGGATGCTGAATATGTCAGATTTACCGCTTCAGTGCCAAAGTTTGAAAGAGCAGGTTGAGTCGATATTACAACTTTTACAGCAAGAACCAACACTGCGTTCTCAAGATATTACACCTGTACAAACTTCCTTAAATAAGGCGATTTCTCCAAAGTTTGAGATTGTATTTGCGGGTGCGTTTAGTGCTGGTAAATCAATGCTAATCAATGCATTATTAGAGAGGGAATTACTATACAGTGCAGAAGGACATGCTACAGGTACAGAATGTAAAATCGAATATGCAGAAGTAGATCAAGAACGTGTTGTTTTGACGTTTTTAAGTGAAGCTGAGATTCGGGAACAAGCAGTTTATTTGTGTCAACAGCTAGGATTTAAAACAGTAACTAATATTAACCAAGCTGAGGTAATTAACTTGCTACGTCAAGGTTCTGAAACTATTATTCAGCAAGAGGGTGGCGAGAGTAAATCAGAACGTGCAAAACAGGCGAAGGCGTTAATCTTATTGTTAGAGGGATATATAGCAAACCGCGATCGCATCAACACGGTTAATAATGCTACATATTCAATGGAGCAATTTAACTTTTCCAATCTCAAGGAAGCTGCTGGATATGCCCGTCGTGGTAGTAATAGTGCAGTATTGAAGCGAATAGAATATTACTGTAATCATCCTTTGCTACAAGATGGCAATGTAATTATTGACACGCCCGGTATAGATGCACCAGTAGAGAAAGATGCACAACTAACTTATGCTAAAATTCAACATCCTGATACTTCGGCGGTGGTGTGTGTGCTAAAACCTGCTTCAGCGGGTGATATGACAAAAGAAGAAACAGAACTTTTGGAATTAATGCGGCAGAATGGGGGAGTACGCGATCGCGTTTTCTATATCTTCAACCGGATTGATGAAACTTGGTATAATACAGAGCTACGGCAACGATTAGATGTTTTAATTAGTGGGCAATTTGCCAATTCAAACAAGGTTTATAAAACGAGTGGATTATTAGGATTTTACGGCAGTCAAATTAAACAGACAAACCAACTAGATAGATTTGGTTTAGATTCTGTTTTTGCAGAAAGTATTAAAGGTTTAGATGGGAAAGAAGAAACACCACAATTTGTCTATGCCTTTAACAACTACTGTGTAAATTCAGGAAAGCTGTCTTCTAGTAAATTCCGTGTTTCTGTTAACGGCTTTGAAACTCCGAATCAAAATTATGTGCGGATTCTGGGAGATTGGGGCAATGAACTTATAGAAAAGCTAATTCAAGATAGTGGAACTGAGGAATTTCGCACAGCTATTACTCGCTATCTTACAGAAGAAAAGCGTCCCCAATTATTTAAAAATCTTGCTGATGATTTGGAAGATGTTTGTATTAAACTGAAAAAACATTATCAGAGTGTACAACGTAATTTAGATAGTCAGCCTCAAGAAATTGAGACAATGAAGGCGCAAGAGTTACAACGCCTAAATCAGCAACTTCAGCAAATTGGTAAAGATTTTAATGAGCATATTACAGAAGAAGTTAACCATGTAATTAATAATTCTTGTGATGCTTTTGAAGCAGATTTTAAACAATTGCAATCACGAATGATTCGTCGTTTAGATGAATTACTAGATAATTTTTCTGTAGCTTCTGCTTATCAACGTGCAACCATCAGCCATCCTCGCAACGCTACCGCACCTTTGATTGCTATTTTAGTAGAGGCATTCTATTACTTAGCAAATCAATTAGAAGATATTTTGGTTGAATCTTCTCAGCAAATAGTTGCAAATTATTTCCAGCGGTTGATTGAAAAGATTCGCAAATCAGAATATTATCGGCAGTTGTATCGTTTGTTAGATAATGATGGTGGCATTGAACAAGAGATCAGGAATTTAGAAAAAGGAGTTACTCAAGTATTAGTTAGTGCAGCTAGCGTAGAGTGCGATCGCTTCGTGCGAGAAAGTCCCAGATTTTACGATGAAGGTACTTTTTCTATATATCAATTTCGCCAAACTTTATCACAAACTTCTCAAGGTTACGACGCTGAAAGTATTGTAGAAGCAGAGCCAGCAATCAGGCAGTTATTGAAATTGGATTTTGAACCAAAGGTTTCCCAAACTATTCGTAAATCTTTCCGTCAAACCATCAACCAAACGCTCAAAACCCAGTTGTTGCCAATGGCAGATCAGCAAGCAGATGAAATTTTACAGCAATACCCACAGGCACGTGCTTATTTAGAGAAAACCCTGCAACAAGAAGCTGAAGAAAAAATTGCGAATAATCGGCGATTATTGAGTGTTATTGAAGAAAAGATTGCAGAATATAATTTATCAGTTTCTAGTATCAATGGGTGTTTAGAGTCAATGCAATTATATGATCATCTTTTGCCTGTAATTATTGATTCGTTTGACACTGATAGTAAGTTTGCTAATAATGGGTTTGTGATTTCAGATATGGTACAAGAGCTTTAATTTTAATCTCAAAGCTAATTTGAGATAATTGTAGATTTTAGTGAGTGCTTTAGCACTCACTAATTACAGTTTCGCGTAAAGTAAAGATTTCAAAAATTGAGGTTGATATGCAAGATGAATTCAGACTCATACAGTGTAACGATGGTGATGTTTTGGACTTCGGAGGTAACACATATAAAATTGCTAAATTTAAACAAGCAATAAATACCTCCTTTAGCTCAACGATAGAATATAAATTGAATCAAGAATTAAGTAGCAAAGGAATACATATAAAAGAGTCTCCAAATGGGAATTGGTTTCAGAAGGGCACAGATTGCGAAATTTTAACACTAGGTTCTCAAAGCTGGAAAAAAGGGAAAGTGAAAGTTAAAATAAGCGTTGAATTTTATATTGAAGAGGAAGATATACAAATAACTAATAGCAACAATTCAGAAATCACCGAACCAGAGTCGCCTCTTGACGATCTTCGCCGCATGATTCAGGAGTAAAATCAGTCAATCAAAATTTACATATAGCAATCCTATTTGATTTGTGAAAATCAAAAGGCTTAGATTCCTGGTACTAGGTATTAGGAAAATAGTCCTATTGCTTAGTCCCCAACTTAATGGTTATGAATATCAAGCGTCGGCAATTTCTTACAACCTGTGGCCTAGCTACCCTAGCCACCCAGATATCACCACTTACAGCTGAAGGTAAACTACTCACAAACACCATCCGCAAGCCGCCCCGCCTGCAAGTGGGCGATACCGTAGGATTAATCGCCCCTGCGGGTATCGTTGACGCTAAAGACATCGAAGCAGCGCAGAAGTCAATTTTACAGTTAGGGTTAAAAGTCAAGCTGGGGAAGCATATTTTAGATCGTTACGGCTATCTAGCAGGTAAAGATGCCGATCGCGCCCAGGATGTAAACTTGATGTATGGCGATCGCACCATAAAAGCAATCATTGCCATGCGTGGTGGTTGGGGCTGTAATCGCATTTTACCCTTGCTCAACTACTCGCTGATTCGCTCCCATCCAAAAATTATTATGGGCTACAGCGATATTACGACACTGTTGTTGGCAATTAATGCCCGTAGTCAAATGATTACTTTTCATGGGCCAGTTGCCACATCTACCTGGAATCAGTTTACAGTCGATTACTTCAAGCGCATCCTATTTAATGCTGAAGCTGTGACTATGCAAAATCTCAACCCTAGTCAAGTGCGGGTGGAGACAATAGCACGGGGAAAGGCGAGAGGTAAACTTGTGGGTGGAAACTTATCAGTGCTATCAGCAATGGTAGGTTCACCTTACCTACCTTCCTGGAACAAAAGCATCCTGTTTGTGGAAGAAATTGGCGAGGATGTTTACCGGATAGATAGAATGCTGACACAGTTAAAAACTGCTGGGATACTGAATCAAATTGCTGGCTTTATCTTTGGGCAATGCACTAATTGTAGTCTTGGCGATGAACCATCATTTACCTTAATGCAAGTATTGCAAGACCATATACTTCCTTTAGGTATTCCTGCTTGGTACGGTTCAATGATTGGTCATATTAAAGATAAATTTACTTTGCCAATTGGTGTAGAAGTGGAAATAAATGCTGAACTTGGCACAATACGAATGTTAGAAGCGGCTGTAAATCTTGTGTGAAGAAGGCAGGAGGTTGTAATGAAGAATAAGGGACATCCAAGAATTAAATTACTCAATTCCTGCATCCAACGTCATGATCCAATTTTTTCTCCCCCTGCCTCCCCTGCTTCTCTTCTCCCCCTGCCCCCCTTGCTAATATTTTGATAGATAGTACGCATTTCTCCTCGCCATGTTACGACTAACAGAAGTAAAGCTCCCGCTTGATCATCCTGAAGATGAGATCAAGTCTGCCATCCTCAAAAAGCTGCAAATCACCGACGAAGATTTGATCAGCTATTCCATCTTCAAGCGTAGCTATGATGCGCGTAAAAAAGGAGAGATCACCCTTGTTTATATTCTGGATGTAGAAACGACTCAGGAGACTCATCTACTCAATCGCCTGAAAAAAGATCCCCATGTAATGGCCACGCCAGACATGAGTTATCGCCCAGTAGCAAAAGCACCGAGCAATTTGGCGATTCGCCCCATCGTGATTGGTACAGGGCCTTGTGGCTTGTTTGCGGGTTTGATGCTGGCGCAAATGGGGTTCCGTCCCATCATTTTAGAACGTGGCAAACAAGTTCGCGATCGCACTGCTGATACTTTTGGCTTTTGGAAGAAAAAATCAGACTTCAACCCAGAATCTAATGCCCAATTTGGCGAAGGTGGGGCGGGTACGTTCTCCGATGGTAAACTCTACAGCCAAGTCAAAGATCCTCAGCATTATGGGCGCAAGGTACTAACCGAACTCGTCAATGCTGGAGCATCACCGGAAATTCTCTATATCAACAAACCGCATATCGGCACCTTCAAACTGGTGGGAATCGTCCAAAGTATGCGTGCCAAAATCGAATCCCTGGGCGGTGAAATTCGCTTTCAAAGTCGGGTGGAAGATATCAACATCGAAAATGGACAGGTGCGGGGAGTCACTCTCGCCAGTGGGGAATATATCGCCAGCGACTATGTGGTTCTTGCAGTAGGTCATAGCGCCCGCGATACCTTCCAAATGCTATATGATCGTGGAGTTTACATTGAGCCAAAACCATTTTCCATCGGGTTTAGAGTCGAACATCCCCAGACTCTCATCGACCAATGTCGTTTCGGCGCTCAAGCTGGTCATAAGCTTTTAGGTGCTGCCGATTATAAACTAGTTCACCACTGCCAAAATGGTCGTTCCGTCTATAGTTTTTGTATGTGTCCGGGGGGCTTGGTGGTTGCAGCCGCATCAGAGCCGGGGCGACTTGTCACCAATGGGATGAGCCAATACTCTCGCAATGAGCGTAATGCCAACAGTGCGATCGTTGTGGGCATCACCCCCGAAGATTATCCGGGAAATGCCTTGGCGGGAATTGACTTCCAACGGCGCTTGGAAGAACGAGCTTTTGAATTGGGCGGTGGAACCTATGAAGCTCCAGGGCAGTTGCTGGGAGACTTTCTTAACAATCGTCCCTCTACAGCATTCGGTACTGTTAAGCCATCTTATACACCTGGGGTACATTTGGGTGATTTGAGTCAGAGTTTACCAGATTATGCGATCGCAGCCATCCGCGAAGCACTTCCCGCTTTTGACAAACAAATTAAAGGGTTTGCGATGGATGATGCCGTGTTGACTGGAGTGGAAACCCGCACCTCATCACCGATTCGGATTAAACGCAAAGAAGATTATCAAAGTTTAAATACAGTCGGTCTTTATCCCGCTGGTGAAGGCGCAGGATACGCAGGGGGGATTCTCTCGGCGGGTATCGATGGAATTAAGGTAGCGGAGGCGGTAGCTTTAAGTATTTTGAGGAATTGCGATCGTTAAATCTGAAATAGTGAATGCGATCGCCATCACAGTACCATGTATTCATCAAAACAGTATCAAATGGTAAAAGCTTTTGATATACAAGTAATTATTTTCTCAGCTAAAGAAGAATACTATTATTTTTGTAGATAAAAGCCTATTTTTACAATCGTAACATTTATTTTTTACCTAACTTTAGCTTTTTAAACTAGTTTGATTATCGATAGTACAGCGTAGCCGTATCGAGCGTAAGTCCTAAAGTGATTTAGCCCAAGGATTAGAAGATAATGCCACTGTGTTAACTGCCAGCATCATTGCTTTTAAAATCAGACTATCGTTTTGATACTATGGTATAATTCAAGATTATGCAGTAAATCTTGGTTAATAGTCAACCAAAATTTACTGCAAACACTACGAGATCAGCCAGATTGCGGAATAAGAGAAGCTCAGGTTGATATTTTCCTCCATGAAGGATTAATTGATGATGCAATTAAAACAGTAGAAAGAGATATTTACTATGCTTCAGAACTGGTTGATCGAGTCATGGATGCAGCAGTTTCCCATCGTGCAGATTGGGTAATTGATAACGCTCGCAGACGGGCAGAACCAATTATGGAACAAGGAAAAACTGACCGTTATGACGCTGCGGTTAATTGGCTAAAAAAAGTCAAAGCTGCTTATCTTCAACTAGGGCAAAAAGCTGAATGGTCTGCTTATCGCTCACAATTAGAAGCGGCTCATGGACGGAAACGGAAATTAATGGAATTATTTAAAGAACTGAATAAATAATATGACTATTTTTGAGCCTAATTCCACAATACAACAAGCACTACTCGCAAGGAAATATTTCGAGTTACATCCTTCCATACAAAAGATTATCCAGTTATTTTCGGTAATTTATGCACCGATAGACAAAAATTCATTCGTAAGTTGTCTTAGTAAAATTGACGCTTTAGATGAAAACAATAAACCTTGGGTTACAAAAACACTCAGTTCCCAAATTGATAAATTATTAAAAACAGGATTGTTAATACAGGAAAGCAGGCAAGGTGCTGAATGTCATCCTTTACTCACAGAAATAGCTACTCGTCATGCTGTAGAAACCGGACAGTTTGAAATCCTCGTCACAGTAGTAGAGGAGAAGCTACCAATACGTACTCACTGGAACAGAGATTCTCGAATATTCTACAACTTACGCCAGTGTATCAGAGAAATCCGCATTGGTATTTATCGCCAAGACCTTAGTTTTATTAATCAGCAAATTGAAGCTTATCAGAAGTACAGTGATAGCGAAGAAAAAATAGTAATAGAAAATATCTTTGAGCAGATATACAATAATCCATTTGATGCAGATTGGTTTAACACCCTACCACAAGGATTATATGAAAGTGGTATATCCAGTATCCTCTTCAATTCAGCCTTAAAATTATCCGCTTCGGAAGATGCGTTGATGCTGCTGGAAGAAGAATGTTCTACGCCTGGAAAACATTGCTCAGATTATCTACATCTGATTTTGACAGAACAACTGCTATTACAGGGTTGTACTCAAGAAGCACAAGAAAGTCTAGAGCGAATATCAAATGAATATCAAAATAACGCTGCGATCTTTTGGGGTTGGTTAAGTTTTCTGCGGGGTGATAATGAACAAGCCATCAAATATTATAAAGATGCCCTGAAAGCCATCAAAAAGGCTACAGGCAAACGCCAAATATATTTCAATACAATTGGGGGCTTATTTTTCATCCTCGCACTTTTAAAAGATGGTTCAGCGCAAAGCCTCAAAGAAGCAGAAGAGTATAGCAGTTTGATGTCCCGTCAAGGGGATCATTGGCTCAGGTTCACTTATGGCAGACTGAAAATGGTACTGCAAGTCCACCAAGGTGATATTACTCAAAAACAATTTGTACTCAGTGGTCATATTTCTTCCGTAGAAGAAGAAAATAGCTTACAAACATTGTTTTGTTCGCTATGCCTTTACTGGATGGATGCCCAGAGTGCTAAAAAACGCTTACCTAATTTGCTAGAACCATTGTATCGGCGATCGCTCGCCTCTGGTTATCACTGGTTGGCAATGGAAACCGCAGAACTCCTATCCCGACTCAAACCTAGTAGTAACTATAAACAACTTGCAGAGGCACTGCGAGAAGATAGCAATATCCAAACTATCGTAGACTTAATTCGACCCCAAGAAGCTTGGGAAATGTGCCTTAATGCCCTGGCAAATCTTCAAAAAGAACCACAAACATCCCTAAAACCAGAATCGGAACTGCGTTTAGCATGGTTCATAACCTTCTATCCCAGTAGATGTGTCTTACAACCAAAGGAACAAAAAGTTAATGCCAAAGGGGAATGGAGTAAAGGTCGCCCCATAGCCCTCAAGCGTCTAAGCAGTGCATTATCTGAGTTTGATTACATCACACCCCAAGATATGCGGGTATGTAGTTGTATTGAGACATATAGTGAAGGCTATTACGGCAAAGTTGATTATACCTTCGGTGAAAAAGCCATCTCTGCTTTAATTGGACACCCGTTGGTTTTTTGGGAAGATACACCTACTATCCGTGTAGAAATTGTTAAAGGAGAACCAGAACTACTGGTTAAAAAAGGGAAACAAGATCGTCTCACCTTGGAATTTTCTCCCAAATTACCAGAATCACAAAATATTCTGCATATCAAAGAAACCCCAACCCGCATCAAAGTCATTGAAATTACTGCCGAACACAGACGCATTGCAGAGATTATTGGTATAGATAATAAATTAAATGTGCCTGCCTTCGCAGAGAAACAAGTTTTAGCAGCCATAAATGCCGTCTCTGGCATCGTTACCGTACATTCTGACATTGGTGGCGGTTCCGAAGGTGCAGAAGAAGTACCCGCCCAGACTGTACCCCATATTCACCTTTTACCTGCCAATGCCGGCTTGAAAATCAGTCTTTTGTCGCGCCCCTTTGCCCAAGGTGGCCCCTACTACCGTCCTGGTACAGGTGGTGAAACTGTAATTGCCGATATTGACGGTAAACGTCTTCAAACTAGACGAAATTTGTCTGAAGAAAAGCAACTTGCCGCCTACGCTGTAGCCGCCTGCGCCACCTTGACTCAAACTGAAGAACAAGATGGTGAATGGATTATAGCTAATCCAGAAGACTGTTTAGAACTACTGCTAGAACTGCAAGCACTGGGAAATAAAGTCATCATAGAATGGCCACAAGGAGAAAAACTGCGTGTTAGCCACAATGCCGACTTGAAAGACTTTAATTTATCAATTCAACGTCAGCAAGACTGGTTTGCAGCCACAGGGGAGTTGAAATTGAATAACGACCTAGTGCTAGATATGCAGCAACTACTAGAACTATTAGAGAAAACCCCCAGCCGTTTTATCCCCCTTGGTGATGGTCAATTTCTGGCTTTAACTCAAGCTTTTCGGAAACGCCTCGACGAATTGCGGATGTTTTCAGAAAAACATAGTAAGGGTATCCGTTTTCACCCCTTAGCAACATTAGGGTTAGAAGATTTTGTCGATGAGGTAGGTAAGGTAAAAGCAGATAAACACTGGAAAACACATAGAGAGCGTCTCCAAGAGGTGAAAAACCTCCAGCCAGAACTGCCATCTACGCTGCAAGCAGAACTACGTGACTACCAAATGGAGGGTTTTTGTTGGCTAGCGCGGCTGGCACATTGGGGTGTAGGTGCTTGTTTGGCAGACCAAATGGGACTCGGTAAGACCTTGCAGGCATTGGCTGTAATCCTCAGAAACGCCCATCAAGGGCCAACCCTAATTATTGCCCCAACTTCCGTGTGTATGAATTGGGTGAGTGAAGCGCAGAAGTTTGCCCCAACTCTTAATATTATTCAATTTTCTGGTGCTAACCGCCAAAAATTATTGGATGGTTTACAACCGTTGGATATGTTGGTATGCAGCTATGGTTTATTACAGCAGGAAGAAGTAGCGCAAATGCTTTCTGGTGTACAGTGGCAAACGATTGTCCTGGATGAAGCCCAGGCGATTAAAAATATGACCACTAAACGTTCTCAGGCAGCTATGAACCTAAAATCTAATTTTAAGTTGCTGACTACTGGGACTCCCATTGAGAATCACCTGGGTGAGTTGTGGAATTTGTTCCGTTTTATTAATCCTGGGTTATTGGGTTCTTTTGAAAGCTTCAATCAACGCTTTGCTACCCCCATTGAAAAATATCAAGATAAACTTGCACGTAATAAACTCAAAAAACTGATTCAACCATTTCTGTTGCGGCGAACAAAAAATCAAGTATTAGAAGAGTTACCATCTCGTACCGAAATTCTCCTTCATGTAGAGTTAAGTCGAGAGGAAAAAGCATTCTATGAAGCGTTGCGTCGCCAAGCAATATCTAAACTTACCGAAACTGATGCAGATGCAGGAAAGAAACATTTGCAAGTTTTGGCTGAGATTATGAAACTGCGTCGCGCTTGCTGTAATCCTAGCTTGGTGATGCCTGATACTGAATTACCCAGTTCCAAGTTGCAACTTTTTGGTGAGGTGCTGGGTGAACTTCTGGAAAATCACCATAAGGCGTTGGTGTTTAGTCAGTTTGTTGACCATTTGCACATTATTAGAGATTATCTGGAGCAGCAAGGTATTAGTTATCAATATTTAGATGGCAGCACTTCAGTAGCAGAGCGCAAAAAACGGGTGGATGCTTTCCAAGCTGGTTCAGGGGATGTATTTCTGATTAGTCTCAAGGCAGGGGGTACAGGACTCAATCTAACTGCTGCTGATTATGTGATTCATACAGATCCTTGGTGGAATCCCGCCGTGGAAGATCAAGCCTCAGACCGCGCCCATCGCATTGGGCAACAACGTCCTGTTACCATTTATCGTCTAGTAGCAAAAGATACTATTGAAGAAAAGATTGTGCAATTGCATCAGCACAAGCGAGACTTGGCAGACAGCCTATTGGAAGGTGCTGATATCAGTGGCAAGATTTCAACGGAAGTCTTATTACAGTTGATTAGTGAAGGTTAAGCTGCTGGCCTTAGCAAGCAAGGCAGCTATCTATGCAAGGAATACTGCCCTTTAGGCTGTGTCACAGCGATCGCCTACCACCTTCCATCCCCCGACACGATAATCATTTTTAATAAAAAACTTGGATATTAAAAGTGAAGCATAAACTATTCGCGGTGATCACCAAGAATGGAAGCGCCTGAAGAGCCGCTAATTTCAAACTAATCGCACAAACAGTTGAATATGATTAGGCAATCTAAATGAAAAGACCTGGATTTATTGAGCGTCATCACCTGTGGACAGAAATTCAAAAAGAAGCATCTGAAAAGATCAAGGCTGTTGTCAAAGAACGGGATCTATTGTTGATTCGTACTGCTTGGGCAGACCAGCATGGCATTGTTCGCAGTAAGTCGCTCTTACCCCAGGCGTTTTTGAGCGCCTTAGAAAACGGTATGCAAATCAGCACAGGGACATTCCTATTTGATACTGGTGGTGCAATAGTATTTAATCCCTTCGTTCCGGGCGGTAGCTTAGATATGTCTCAGATGACAGGTGCGCCAAATCTTGTGGCTGTTCCTGACCCTCATACCTTCAAAATAGTGCCTTGGGCAAAACGCACTGGCTTTATCCTCTGTGACGAGTACTTTCAAAATGGTCAGGTAATGCCCTTTTCCAGTCGCGGTATTTTGCGCCAATCATTGGTAGAGTTACATCAAAGAGGGTTGGAGCATATTGTTGGCTTAGAAGTTGAGTGGTATCTGGCAAAGCTGTTAGATCCGATGTTAGCGATCGCTAATGTTGGTACTTCTGGAAAACCTGGTGAACCTGCCAAAGTTAGCGCCGTAGAGCATAGCTTCCAATACCTTTTAGAATCGCACAATCCAGAGATTCATGACTTGCTACGTGTTCTGGCAGAAAATTTAGTTGAAATGGGATTGCCTTTAAGGAGTGTAGAAAACGAAGGAGGTGTCGGTCAATTTGAATTTACCTTTGACCCGATTCCGGCATTGCAAGCTGCGGATACAATGATGATATTCCGAATGGCGACTAAGCAAATCTGCCGTCAACAAGGCTACATCGCATCGTTTATGTGTCGTCCAGGATTGCAAGGTTCTTCTTCCAATGGCTGGCATTTGCACCAATCCCTGGTAGACCGAACTACAGGCGAGAACGCTTTCATGTCTGCAAACACCAAAACCTTAATGTCAGATTTAGGTAAACACTTCGTTGGTGGTCTTCTGAAACACGCCAATGCTGCTTCTGTGTTCACAACCCCAACAATTAACGGCTACAAAAGATTTAGGCCTTATTCCCTAGCCCCTGATCGCGCCGGATGGGGGTTGGAAAACCGAGGGGCAATGATTAGATTACAAGGTGGTTATGATGACCCCACCACCCACATTGAAAACCGAGTTGGAGAACCAGCAGCCAATCCCTATCTGTATATGGCATCGCAATTGATTTCTGGGTTAGATGGTGTGGATCATAAAGTTGACCTTGGCTCCCCAACAGAGTCACCTTACGCTACAGAAAGTCCGACCTTACCCAAAAGTTTGCCAGAGGCGATTACATATTTGAGCCAAAGCGAACTTTTTTCTCAAAAAATGGGGCAGCAGTTCATCAACTTCATCATTAAGATGAAACAGAGTGAAATTAATCGCTTTTTGCAGTCCGTCGCCGATCAGCCACCAGAAGACTATTTATTGCAGGTGACTAACTGGGAGCAAAGAGAATATTTTGAATTATTTTGAAGTAAATAATTCTTGGGAATGTTGTGCTGCGATCGCATTTTATTGGTGAGTTGCTAAATGGCTAAAATCTTTGTGTGTTATGTATTTGCCGCGATGTCGTTAGTTGAATGACTAGCTATGTATTGCAACGCGGTAATACTAGGTATAAAACAGTAAGCTCCTCCTTTGGTTGTAATGAATCGATCAAAACCCGTCAACTTGATGGAAGGTTTGTCTGGGGAGATAGGAATATCGAATTGACCACTTTTATTTTCATTAGCACCAATTAGGGGATCTTTAGCATCTGTAGGTAGACCAGCAAAATCTCCTTTATTCACCCACTCTTCCATGACAAATTCAAATTGGCGTTTGAGATTTGCACAGATGAATAGACCTAGCAATCCTCTTTTAATGCCATCATTAGGAGAGTTAGGATTATAAAGAGGCCCATAGGGAATTCCCCTACGGATGAGTCTGTGAATATTTGTTTTCCCTTGTATTTCTGCCGCACGAGGATTTGTGCGTCGGATGTGTGAACCAATGGGACATTTATATCCTTGTGGATCATCAGAATAATCAAAATTATTAAATTGTTCGTAAATAATTGGTTCGTTAGGGGGAATTAGTTGATCGGCATCTGGAGAGAGGTCTAGAGGGACACCATTGCGCCATCGTCCACACATTTTAGCTGCTAGTTTGTCTGGATCAACTTTCTCTTTTTGCTCTTGGAGAAATTGTTCAAAGTCAGCTACATCTTGTTCCAAGACTCGAAAAGCAGCAAAACTACCATTCAAGCCCAACTCTGGAGGTGTCGGTACGTAGTAAGGAGCTTTTTCATCATCCAGCAGGACAAACTCATAAGCCGGAATAATCGGTTGGGGGTCGAGGGATTCTGAAAGTCCACGCTTTGTAGGAACACCTTCTATTTTCGGCTGTGAAACTCCATCATTATAACCAAAATGGACTATATTGCTGGGTTGCCCTTTCTCATCAGGAAGTTTAGCACCATCAAAGCAAGATAATTCATTAAGTGCGTCTCCCTCCTTAAAGAGCGATCGCAGTTTATCAGATTGCTGCTCTAACACCTTACTATCTTGAGCATAGAGCGAGAGCAAAACATGAGTATTAGAGGTTCCTAATCCACCTTCCCACTTATCAGGGGCACTCTCTCCAATATCACCTACTTGACTCGCTTGAGCAATAGCACCATTTTTAAATGATTTGTAGTTGGAGTCGGGAAAAGATTTACCAATATCTGCAACAAATTGGAGAGCCTTTAAACCTTCAAAAGTAAAGCCAATATTTAAGCAATAACTCGGTTTGATGTCCCACCATGCAGCAGTGGTGATCTGAGGAATTGATTCATCAATACCACTTACCAAGTTACCAATAAATTTCCTTGCAGACTTCGCATCTTTAATATATAGAACAAAATGTCGCACATTGTTCATGTTATAGCCACGGACAATGTAACCCTGGATATCACTAAAGTTAAGCTGCGTTAGAGTTCTTTCATTTGTCATATCTTTTCTAAATTTTAGAAGTAGGATGTTTGATAAATGGAGAATTATTACTAGATAAAACCAACAAAAAAGCTTATATATTCTGCCTTTTTACTCAATCCGGCTCTAAATGAAAGCGTTGCCAAGCAGAACTTCTCAGATTAATCAAGTACAACTTACTCTAGGAGTGTGGTTGCCACTAAAGTAAGTTGTACTTTAAAGAGATGAAATTGCAAAACTATTCCCATTTTAGAGATAGCGTTTCCGAGGCATCGGTTTAGCATCAAGGGAATCAATAGTCCTAGAGGTTGTTTGAAAAGTCTAATTTATTACTCACCGGGCGATTAGAAGTCGCGGTTATACAGACAAAACCCTTGATTTTGTATTAGTCCACGGAGGTAGGCTACCCACGGGAAGCCGCAAAGCGTCTATGTTTGTGTAGTAGCGAGTTCTATTCGCCTAATACTTTTCAAACATCCTCTTAGTGATTAGACGCAAGCTGACGAATTTTAACCACACTTAAAGTAGGATAAGCACTATACCAAACCTTTACTGGTTGATTATATTTGTCTACATAGTCAGCAAAAGCTTCAGAGTCTTTTTGGACTGGAATTAACCCTTCAGCATCTTCTAAATGCACTAATACTGCATTGAAAAAGTCACCAACCACTGCAACGAAGTCATCAACATATTTCCTAAAATCTCCGTCATAGGCGGTAAAGAGTGCAAATTTAGCATAATATTCTTCCCCTGATTCTGGCGTGACTTTTTCGAGAAACATAAAACGTCCAAAATGCACTGTACCAATCTGATCTAGTGCTGCTCCAAAAGTCCCAGTTTCTAAAATTTCCTTTAAGGCTTTATAGTTTTCTAGCACTGGTGCCTTAATTGGGGCAACAAAGCTTAATGGACTTTGTTCTGGTTTAGTACTCATGATCATGACTCCTTAGGATTTTCAGAACTGAACGCGGGTATTGCTTGTTGTGCGTATAAAAGTACCGTTTAGATTCGGTCACTTCTAGTTCGCTCTTTCTTTATTGTGGAAAATGCAATTGGTTAATGGTAGTACCCTTATGGGTACTTTTTGATTATGTGTTCAATCAAGATAGGAAAAGTTTTATATTCAAAGCACGACAAAAGATAAAAACTAGGGTGCTACGGCTTTCATGGGTGCTATTTTTTATGTAAGCGCTCCATATACTGCTTCTTTAGTAACTCAAGCAATAGATGGAGGTAAAAGTAGTGATTTGTTGTCCGTCAATTATTACCCTGGGCAATTATGTTATCAGAGGAATCATTTTGACAGATTACTACTAATATTGAATCAATTACGGGACAAATAAATCGATTTAGTTACAAGAATCTTGAACGATTAGATATCGGAGGTAGAGAATACGATGACTTGATTGTAGAGAGCAATGGCAACGATATGGGCGGAACCTACTGGTTAAATTAAGCCTTGTCCAATTGAAAATATTGTAGAGTATAGAATTGTCCTAAGTATTGCCCTACGTAACTCACCCTATGACTACCGCACCCTTAAGCTGGGAAGAACTAGAAACCCTTACGGACTATCAAATAGATACCGTTAATGGTCTCACCAACGCTAGAGCCAGGTTGCGCTTGTTTGGTCAGCCGGAATCTGATGTGCGGGTAACGCTGTACCGCGATAACCATGCCTGGTGTCCTTACTGCCAAAAAGTTTGGTTATGGCTAGAGGAAAAACAGATTCCCTATCGAATCGAAAAAGTGACAATGTTCTGCTATGGGGAGAAAGAAAGTTGGTACAAACGTAAGGTACCATCAGGAATGCTCCCTGCGATCGAGCTAGATGGACGGATTATTACGGAAAGCGATGACATTTTGATCGCTTTGGAAAAAGTTTTTGCTCCATTGAGCCAAGGGATGGAAGACCGCGCGGTGCTTCCTCTACGTCAATTAGAACGACTTTTATTTAGAGCCTGGTGCGCTTGGCTTTGCTCTAGAGCAGGTTCCTCTCAACAAGAACAACGCAACCGAGAACAATTTATTGGAGTGGTGGCTAAGGTCGAGGAGGCGCTTAGTCGCACCCCAAGTCCTTATTTTTTAGATAGCTTCGGCATCGTCGATGTGATTTTTACGCCATATCTCGAACGGATGAATGCGAGCCTTTACTACTACAAGGGCTACTCTCTGCGGGAAGAAAACCCTCGCTTGAGCGCATGGTTTGCGGCAATGGAAAGCCGACCTACCTACTGCGGGACCCAGAGCGACTTTCACACCCACGCACATGATTTACCGCCTCAGATGGGGGGCTGTTGGGATAACAGCGAATCCCAGATGCTTCTCAATAAAGCGCGGGTGGACAATGGTCCCTGGTTCGGGCTACCAGATGTTACTTATCCAGAACCCGAAAACTCCCGCATGGAAGCTCTTCAACGAACTATCGACCACCGCATCAATATTATCCGAGTCAACCCCTTCGATGATAAATTGTTTGATCAAGCTCTACGTTGTGCTTTAACACACATGATGACTGGTGAAGACTGTGTTCCTCCATCGGGATCTGATGTTGCTCTACGATATTTGCGCGATCGCATTAATGTACCACGAGACATGTCCATCTATGCAGCCAAGCGATTGAGGGAATCCCTGGAGAAAACCGCAACCCTTGCAGGTGATGGGCAGCCAGCCCCCATTCCCACTAAGCATCGACGAGATCAAGACCCGTCTAACTTTGTCATCAAGTAGGATTCAGGTATAATTTAAATGCGTAATAGGCAATAGGCAATAGGCAATAGGCAATAGGCAATAGGCACAAGGGTTTTAGCTTAGTTCATATAGATAGTTTGAATTTATTGTGCCAACTTACTTAACTTATTAGTTCTGCTCACAATTCCTCTGGAGACCGGGCAATAAATCCGATTTTCACTCCACGCTTGAATCCTGCACGTTCATAGAAGTGCAATGTTTCCTCGGTTTTTGAGCTAGTCAGAAGCATCACTTTGTAACACAATTGCTGCCATGCTAAATCCAAAGCATAATGCAGCACCCGCGTACCCAGCCCCTGTCGTCGATAATCGGGGTGGGTGACAACATTTTCAATAATGCCGTATGGACGTGCGCCGCGTGTCAAGTTGGGAACAATGGCTAAGTTACATGTAGCTACTAACTGACTACCAATGTCGGCAACTATGTAATACAGACGTGGATCGTCCAGAATTTTCTTCCACATGGACTGTAACACCTCCTCAGCAGGTAGAGGCGCATCAACGGGATTAAGGTGCTGATACAACGCCAGAAGTTGGGGAAGTTCGTCGCATGTAATTAGGCGAACGGTGATTACGGGTTTAGACAAAGCTGTAGTCAGTAATTATTGGTAATTATGCCAGGAAGTGTATCTGACAATTTGCATCTTCACCAAATGTTAAATCGCGTTCATGTTAATTCAGTATGCCCCAAAAATAAAGTTTTTATTAATACTTTTTTCCGCCGTAACGACAGCTACATAAGACGGACAATTGTTCCCGTTCGAGTCTGTTTTGCATGACGATTTGTCAATTTCAAAAATCAAATAGGAGTCCTATATTTTAACTGGCTTAGGTCGAGGAAATTCAGAAGGCGGCTTAAATTTCATGACTGGTACATCCTTAAGCGCCTTCTGCATAAAATCCTTCCAGACAGGAGTAACCATACCTCCACCTGTAGCACCACTGGCTAATTGTTTGTTATCATCTCTTCCTAAGCTAATCGGCATTTAAATTGCAACATAGTCACTATTGCCTTTGTTTTTTAT
>NZ_JAYGHD010000287.1:52507-83387 GCF_034932245.1 Nostoc sp. UHCC 0251 | reverse complement strand
CCGGTTCTGAAGGAGAGGTGCGCCGTAGCAATACGGACATCGACTCTAACTAGGGGAAGAAATAAAAACTAAAGTTTCAGAGTTTAAAGCTCAGTTTAAAAAAAAAGATGTTTTTCGAGACGCAAAGCGCGAGAAAAACAGTGTCCTTCTTACAATCTCCCGTTTTTAAACGGGGGTTCCCTACACCCTACACCCTATCCCCTACACCCTCTGAAACCACATAAATACTAAAAATATTTAAAATACCAGCATGGACTCCCAAACAGCCAACAAAAAAAATACCCCAAAAGAGCATCCTAGCGGTGATAAACGCTTCAAAATACTTGATGCAACCATGAAGCGCCATCAATATCAGCAGGATGCACTTATAGAAGTTTTACATAAAGCCCAAGAACTCTTCGGTTATTTAGAAAATGACCTGTTACACTACATCGCCCAAAACTTGAAACTACCACCCAGCCGAGTTTATGGCGTAGCAACTTTTTATCACCTCTTCTCTCTCGCACCAAAAGGCGCACATACCTGCGTAGTGTGTACAGGTACAGCTTGTTACGTCAAAGGTGCAGAAAACTTACTAGCAACCGTAGAAAAGTGCGCCAAAATTCATACTGGTGAAACCACCCCCAATAGTGAACTTTCACTGTTAACAGCAAGATGTTTGGGCGCTTGTGGGATTGCACCTGCGGTTGTCTTTGATGGTACTGTGTGCGGACACCAAACACCAGAGTTAGTTACTGAGCAAATAAAAGGATGGCTCAAACATGGATCTAACTGAACTACAGGAAATAGCTCAGAAAGAATGCGCCAACTCTAAGCCGACTCGGATTCGTTGCTGTATGGCGGCTGGTTGTCTGTCATCTGATGCTGTCGCCGTTAAAGAAAGCTTGGAAAAATCTATCACCGCAGCAGCATTAACAAATCAAGTAGAAGTTCGTAGTGTTGGTTGTATGGGTTTGTGTTGCCAAGCCCCTTTGGTGCAAGTTGACCACTTAGAGGTGCAAGGCTTTACACCCGTACTATACGAAAAAGTGACTTCTGAAATTGCTTCCTCAATTGTGGCTGAATTGCAAGGTGATGAAATAAAGGTACAAAAAGGAGATTTGAATCAACCATTTTTTACTAAACAATTACCTATTGTTTTAGAGAATAGCGGCAAAATTGACCCGGAACGAATTGAATCTTACATTGCTGCTGATGGCTATCAAGGGCTTTATCAAGTACTTCGAGAGATGACACCTACTGAAGTAGTAGATGATATTACCCGCAGTGGGTTACGGGGAAGAGGTGGTGCTGGTTATCCTACGGGTGTGAAATGGGCAACTGTCGCTAAAGCCAAGGGCGAACGCAAATTTGTGATCTGCAATGCTGATGAAGGCGATCCCGGCGCATTTATGGATCGGAGTGTTTTGGAGAGCGATCCTCATCGGGTTTTAGAAGGAATGGCGATCGCAGCCTATGCTGTGGGTGCTAACCAAGGTTACATTTATATTCGTGCCGAATACCCCATCGCAATTAACCGTCTGCAAATTGCCATTCGCCAAGCCCAACGCCTTGGTTTATTAGGAAGTAATATTTTTGACTCACCTTTTGACTTTAAAATTGATATTCGCATTGGTGCAGGAGCTTACGTTTGTGGTGAAGAAACCGCTTTAATGGCATCAATTGAAGGCAAACGCGGTACACCTAGCCCGCGTCCACCTTATCCGGCAGAGAGTGGTTTGTGGGGATTTCCAACTTTAATTAACAACGTCGAAACATACGCTAATGTCCCTTGGATTATTCGCAAAGGTGCAGATGTATTCGCCAGCATCGGTACAGAAAAAAGTAAAGGTACGAAAGTTTTCGCCCTAGCTGGGAAAATCCAAAATACAGGAATTATAGAAGTGCCAATGGGAACAACCCTGCGGCAAATTGTCGAAGAAATGGGTGGTGGTGTGCCGGATGGCGGTACAGCCAAAGCAGTGCAAACAGGCGGCCCCTCTGGCGGCTGTATTCCTGACTCAGCGTTTGATACTCCCGTCGATTATGAATCACTGACTCAACTTGGTTCGATGATGGGTTCCGGTGGCATGATTGTCATGGACGAAAGCACCAACATGGTAGATGTCGCCCGCTTTTTCATGGAATTCTGCATGGATGAGTCTTGCGGTAAGTGCATTCCTTGTCGTGTGGGGACGGTGCAACTGTATAAATTATTAACCAAAATTCGAGAAGGTAAAGCATCCCTTACTGACTTGGAATTGCTGGAAGAACTTTGCGATATGGTGAAGCATACCAGTTTGTGCGGGCTTGGTCAGTCAGCGCCGAATCCAGTGTTTAGTACTTTGCGTTATTTTCGAGATGAATATTTAGCTTTGATTGGGAATAGGGAATAGGGAATAGGCAATAGGCAATAGGCAATAGATTGTTTTCACGGATGAATTAGGATTGCTATACAGATTTCCTCACAGGATTCTCAATATTCCTTTTTAATATGACAGTCAGGTTTAAAAATGATCAACTGCCACTAGAGCAAGCCGTTCGCGCCCATGAATTACTCGAAAGTTCTGCTGGAAGCGGACAACTATTATTAACTTGCAGTTCTGGAAATAACTAAGATGACTGACTCAAATCAAGGATTGAACTTCTTCAGAAGTATTGGTGTTTGGTTAGTGTTTATCGTTGCCGAGAGCCTGAATGGAACTGTTCGCAATCTGTTCCTTGCACCATCCTTAGGCGATTTTTGGGCACAACAAATTTCATTTTTCACCGGGTCGATTTTGGTTTTGACGATCGCGATCGTTTTCGTACAATGGCTTTATGATTTTCGTGTTTCTCAATTGCTAGGCGTTGGATTGTTGTGGCTGCTATTAACCGTTGGTTTCGAGATTAGCTTGGGGCGCTTCATTTTAGGCTATTCCTGGGAGCGCATCACCGCTGACTACAATTTGCTGCAAGGTGGATTAATGTCCATTGGTTTAGTCCTTTTCACCTTAGCCCCTTTAATCGCTGCAAAGATTCAGGGTGTTTTGACGGATACCAATCAAAACACATAGAGATTTACAAAAAGGGTTGAGGAAAATGATTGCAAAAATTTTCTTTAGCATTGGTGCATTGCTAGCGATCGTATTTATCGCTTTAGTCTTCATCCGCGTAATGAACGAACAGGAAGTTGATAGAATTTGGCGATCGCTCGAATCCTCACCAACAAGCGATCGTTTTACTGAAGATATGATTGCAGAATTACCTGCTCCTGTACAACGCTATTTTTTGTATAGCATTGCACCAGGAACTCCTCTTGCTTCCTCTGTCAGCTTGAAAATGAGTGGCAGTTTTAGGATGGCGCAGGATAAACCGTGGATACCAATGCAAGCTACAGAAATTCTCTCAACAAAAGGATTTGTCTGGAAAGCAAGGATTGGTAGTGGTTTGTTTCAAATGATCGGTAGCGATCGCTATACCAACAAATCTGGTCAAATGCAGTTCTCTCTTTGGGGACTAGTTCCGCTCGTCAATGCCCACAGTCCTGATATTACTCGCTCTAGCATTGGACGATTCGCAGGAGAATTTTTCTGGCTACCTTCTGCTTTACTACCTCAGCGCGGCGTAAGTTGGAAAGCAATAGATGAGAAGACTATCCAAGCTAGTCTAAAAGTTGATGATGAACCTGTAACGCTGACACTATTTATAGATGCTAACGGCAGACTCCTAAAGCTTTCTCTGCCACGTTGGGGAGATCAAACAGAAGATGGTAGCTATACTTACATTCCATTTGGCGGAGAGTACCAAGAAGAAAAGACATTTAGAGGATTTACAATTCCTTCCCAGATGAGGGCAGGCTGGTGGCTTGGGACAGATCGTTATTCAGAATTCTTCCGTGCCACGATTGAGCAGGCTGAGTTTCGTTAAAGAATATAGCTATTTAAAAATACTGAGGTCATAAATGTCAGTAAAAACTTTAACAATCAACGATCAATTAGTTAGCGCCTGCGAAGAAGAAACCGTTCTTCAAGCTTCCCAGGATGCAGGGATTCACATTCCGACTTTGTGTCACCTGCAAGGAGTTACAGATGTTGGGGCTTGTCGGCTTTGTTTAGTAGAGATTGCTGGCAGTAATAAACTTCAGCCTGCTTGTGTAACGAAAGTTTCTGAAGGGATGGAAGTCCAAACAAATAGCGATCGCCTGCAAAAATACCGTCGCACAATTATCGAAATGCTATTTGTTGAAGGCAATCACATTTGCTCAGTCTGCGTAGCTAATGGTAATTGCGAATTGCAAGACTTGGCGATTGAAATGGGTATGGATCATGTGCGTTTGGATTACCATTTCCCCGATCGCAAAGTCGATATTTCTCACGATCGCTTCGGCGTTGATCATAACCGTTGTGTTCTTTGCACTCGTTGCGTCCGTGTTTGCGACGAAATCGAGGGAGCGCACACTTGGGATATGGCGGGTAGGGGGACAAATTCTCATGTAATCACTGATTTAAATCAGCCTTGGGGAACCTCAGACACTTGTACTTCTTGCGGCAAATGCGTTAATGCTTGTCCCACAGGTGCGCTTTTTTCCCAAGGTTCGAGCGTCGGTGAAATGAAACGCGATCGCGCCAAACTTGATTTTATCGTTACAGCACGGGAAAAACGGCAATGGAACCTTTAAATATGTAGGGATGAGGGAGATTAGGAATAATTGTTCATTCATCTAATTACGAATTACGAATTACGAATTATTATGGCTCGTTTAAAATTAGCAACAGTTTGGCTAGGTGGCTGTT
The DNA here is from genome assembly GCF_034932245.1 of Nostoc sp. UHCC 0251. Taxonomy (NCBI): domain Bacteria; kingdom Bacillati; phylum Cyanobacteriota; class Cyanophyceae; order Nostocales; family Nostocaceae; genus Nostoc; species Nostoc sp. UHCC 0251. The sequence goes on along the minus strand of NZ_JAYGHD010000287.1, from coordinate 78,633 downwards.
CTGGCTGTCACATGTCTTTTCTTGATTTAGACGAATGGCTGATTGATTTAGCTGCACAAGTAGATTTAGTTTTTAGTCCTTTTGCTGATATTAAAGAATATCCCCAAGGAGTGGATGTAGTATTAGTTGAAGGTGCAGTAGCCAATGAAGATCATCTGCAAATGATTCAGACAGTCAGAGAGCGATCGCAAATTCTTGTCTCTTTTGGCGATTGTGCTGTCACTGGCAATGTTACTGCTTTACGCAACCCTTTAGGTAGTGCCGAACCTGTACTCCAGCGTTGTTACATTGAAGCAGTGGATATTCATGGCCAAATTCCTCATGAACCTGGTATCGTACCAACCTTACTAGATCGGGTGATACCAGTTCATACAGTAGTTCAAGTTGATGTGTACTTACCAGGTTGCCCACCTTCAGCAACTCGAATTAAAGCAGTATTAGAGCCACTATTAAGGGGAGAAAAACCACACTTAGAAGGACGTGAATTTATTAAGTTTGGTTAACTTCACAAGTTACTCAAATTCTTTATCTAAGTTAAAGGTAAGGTAATTCCAAAAGAATTTGAGAAGCAATTATGGCAGTTAATTATCGGGAAAGAATTATTGCTCTTTGGACAGTATTTCTGCTAGGAACACTGTTTCATACACAACTAGGGTTAATGCCGCTTTTTCACGGCTTAACTGTTGTTGAATCTCAAAAAGCTACAAATATTAACGATATTTCTGGAATTATGTGGTTGATGCTGGGCTTTTTTGTGCTACCAATGCTCGGAATTATCATCACTGCTTTTACCGACTCCAAGCGTTATCGAATTATTCATTTTGGCTTCACCATCTTTTACAGCATCATGAACTTACTACATGTGATTTTAGATTTATTTGTCCAGCCAGTTCTCTGGTATCAGATAGCCTTGATGGTCTTGCTATTCTTTGTAGGTTTATTATTAAACATGACTGCTTTTAAATGGATGCGGCTGCACACCAGAGCTAATCAATCACAACACAATCTAGAAAGCTCACATTTTTAGCTGTTAATTCAAATTGTGAGCGAGATTTATTTTGGTAATTTATCAACTATCGCAACTTCAACCAAATTAAATCAATTTAGATTTTCAATATCAATTTTCCATATACACCTTAAATGTTGGAAAACATCTATTCTCAACATTAACCGTATTGCATCAGCTTAATTATACATTTGGAGAGCATTATGTTGAAAGCATCTGACATTATGACTAAAGATGTTGCTACAATTCGCAGTTCTGCAACGGTAGCTGAAGCAGTCAAGCTTTTAAGAGAAAGGTACTGGAAAGCGCTGGTTGTAGATCGTCGCCATGAACAAGATGCTTACGGCATCATTACCGAAAAGGATATTGTCTATAAAGTGATTGCTTATGATAAAGATCCTTGTAAAGTGCGTGTTTATGAAGTGATGACTAAGCCTTGTATCGTTGTCAATCCCGATCTTGGCTTAGAATACGTAGCACGATTATTTGCTGACCATAATTTGCATAGAGCGCCTGTTATCCAGGGCAAATTACTGGGTATAATTTCCCTGGTTGACATTCTAGCTAATAGTAACTTTCTTCAGCAACCCTATACTATTCTGCTAGAAGAACAGCTTGAGGATGAAATTAAGCAAACTCGTGCTGTTTGCGCCGAGAAAGGTATCCGCTCAGAACAATGTGCTGCTGCTTGGGATGCAATCGAAGAATTACAAGCCGAGATAGCACATCAACGGGCAGAGAAAGTTGTAAAAACTGCCCTTGAAGAATACTGCGATGAATATCCAGAGGCCAAAGAAATTTATGACAACTGGTGTAGTGGGTGAGCTACTCAATATATTAATTTGTTCACTTAAATAGAGAGCAATTGCAGGGAAAAATACAATGATGGCGAAAGATTTAAGAGATTCAAACAAGCCAATAATTTCACCTGAGAAATTGGCAATTTTCCAGTTAGTAGATGGGAAAATTGGCGAAATCTCATTAGTTAAGGGAACGCTATATGTTCATTTTCAGACTGATGATGAAAAAGATTTGACGCTTGTATTTACAAACGTAGCTGGAGTTGAGATGTTCAATATCCAGAATGCCGAACTTAGTAAATGGACAGTTAGCTTAAACGATCCTTTCATTGAACGAGCTAGGAAACTTTCAGAAAAACATACTGAAGAGCTTGTGTGCTATGCCTTTTGGTCGCCTTGGTTAGAAGAGCCACTAATGCGTATTTTAGCTAGCGATTTTGAGATCAAAACCTCAGTTGGTGAGGTGAACCGATGAATATAATTAAAAGATTGCACATGCCATCTATAACAAGAATCTTATTTCTCTTATTCTTACTCTTGTTAGCAATGCTGTTAGCTATCTTTCCTGTATGGTCTGGTATTAGTGTTAGCCCACAGCCAACAGTTACTAGTGCTGATAGCGAAAACTTGTACTTGGCAGGCGATAACATCATTGTCAAAGCTAGTGAAGTTATCAACGATGATGTCTATTTAACAGGCGATCGCATCACTATCGATGGTACTGTCAAAGGTGATGCTGTGCTTGCTGGCAGACAAATAATTAGTTTGCTGATTTTCGCTAGTTATGTGCCGCAGATCCATCCTCAGTTTCTTGGGTGGACGATGGCTGTTGCACAAAATCAGACCAGATCAATCATCAAAGCGTTATCTTTCCCTGATCGTCGGTTTAGTAGCATTAATTATTCTGACAAGCCTACCAGTGCTAGGCAACATTATCAGCTTGATCATCTTTTTCCTCGGCTTGGGTGCGTTCTGCTGGTGGTGGATAAAACGCGATCGCGCGACAGTTAAGCAACTCCAAATCGCCTAGTACCGCAAGGCGGAAGTCAAAAGTCAAAAGTCAAAAAAGAGAGGCTTATGTCTCAAAAAATTATTATCGATCCAGTTACCCGCATTGAAGGACACGCCAAAATCTCTATTTACTTGGATGATAACGGACAAGTCAGCGATGCTCGATTTCATGTCACAGAATTTCGTGGTTTTGAGAAGTTTTGTGAAGGTCGTCCGCTTTGGGAAATGCCAGGAATTACGGCGCGAATTTGTGGAATTTGTCCAGTGAGTCATTTGTTAGCTTCTGCCAAAGCAGGCGATCGCATCCTGGCGGTTACAATTCCCAAAGCTGCTGAAAAACTGCGCCGTTTAATGAATTTGGGACAAATTATTCAATCCCACGCCCTGAGTTTCTTCCACCTCAGCGCCCCAGATTTATTATTAGGAATGGATAGCAATCCTCAAAAACGCAATGTATTTGGTTTAATTGCAGCCGAACCAGAACTAGCGCGTGGCGGAATTCGCTTACGTCAATTTGGACAAGAAATTATCGAACAATTGGGAGGACGTAAAATACATCCATCATGGGCAATTCCTGGTGGTGTCCGCGAACCTTTATCAATAGAAGGGCGCACACATATTCAGAACCGCATCCCAGAAGCACGCACGATAATATTAGATGCACTCGGTAGATTTAAACGCTTACTCAACGATTATCAAAAAGAAGTACAAACCTTCGGGAATTTTCCTAGCTTATTTATGGGGTTAGTTACTCCCGATGGTTTGTGGGAACATTACGACGGACATATTCGTTTTGTAGATAGCGCCGGGAATATCATTGCTGATAAACTCGATCCAACTAATTATCAAGAATTTATCGGTGAAGCGGTTCAACCAGATTCTTATTTAAAGTCTCCCTACTATCGTCCTTTGGGTTATCCTGACCAGAGCGACTATTGTAGTCTCGATAGTGGTATTTACCGAGTAGGGCCTTTAGCCCGTTTGAATATTTGCAGTCATATTGGCACACCTTTAGCTGATGCAGAATTGCGAGAGTTTAGACACAGAGGTAAAGGAACTGTTACATCATCATTTTTCTATCATTACGCCCGATTAATTGAAATTTTAGCTTGCATTGAACGCATAGAAATTATCATAGATGACTCAGATTTAATGTCTACCAAATTGCGGGCTGATGCTGGGATTAATCAATTAGAAGCAGTTGGTTGTAGTGAAGCGCCACGCGGTACATTATTTCACCATTACCAAGTTGATGAAAATGGGTTACTTCAAAAAGTAAATTTAATAATTGCCACAGGTCAGAATAATTTAGCGATGAATCGCACAGTAGCTCAAATTGCCCGACATTTTATTCACGGTTCCGAAATTCCCGAAGGGATGTTGAATCGAGTTGAGGCAGGAATTCGAGCTTTCGATCCTTGTTTGAGTTGTTCAACTCATGCGGCAGGCCAAATGCCTTTGCATATTCAATTAGTTGATGTTGATGGAAGTGTTGTTAATGAAGTTTGGCGGGAGTAACAACAAAGAGTTTCTGACGCTATTATGCAACGCCTATTTTTTAACTTGCTTTTGAGTAAACGGTGTAAGGATTCAGGTTGGGGCAGAACAAATGCATCTTCAAGTCAGTAGATTGTGGTTTTTGAGTTGTCCTTGTCGAAGACAATAACTCTACTACATCAGTTCTCTATCTCTTCATCCTCTTTTTTTGGCGAAGGTATTGTTAAATAAATATTTTAATAACAAGGCGCTCAACCAGTTCCCAATCCCTTTTGCTTCTTCACAAGTTTCTCAACTTCTTATCCTAAAGTCAAAAGTAGGTTCAGCTTAGTCATTACTAGCCCTTAGAGACTTTCACAGGTGCAAGAAGATGAAGAACAAAACATTTGCAACCATAGACGGCAATGAGGCTGTTGCCCAAGTTGTCTATCGACTCAATGAGGTCATTGCGATTTATCCCATTACTCCTTCTTCACCGATGGCTGAGTGGACAGATGCTTGGGCTAGTGAAGGCAAACGCAACATTTGGGGTACTGTTCCCTCAGTGGTACAGATGCAGAGTGAAGGAGGTGTGGCTGGTGCTGTACATGGTGCTTTGCAAACTGGTTCACTGACAACCACATTTACAGCATCGCAGGGATTATTGTTGATGATTCCCAACATGTACAAGATTGCTGGAGAATTAACACCTACAGTATTTCATATTGCCGCGCGATCGCTAGCCGCGCAAGCTCTCTCCATTTTTGGCGACCACAGCGATGTCATGGCAGCGCGTGGCACTGGTTTTGCTATGTTATGTGCCGCATCAGTGCAAGAAGCACAAGACTTTGCTTTGATAGCAACACGAGCAACTCTAGAATCACGGATACCCTTTCTGCACTTTTTTGATGGCTTTCGTACCTCCCACGAAATTAACAAAGTAGAAACTTTAACAGAAGATGACTTGCGAGAATTCATTCCTGATGAATTAGTATTTGCCCATCGGTCACGCGCCCTCACTCCCGATAAACCAGTTTTGCGCGGTACAACACAAAACCCTGATGTTTACTTCCAAGCCAGGGAAACTGTCAATCCTTACTATCTAGCTTGTGCAGACATCACCCAGAAAGTCATGGATGAATTTGCCCGCTACGGTTTATCTTCCAAAGAATTCACACCAGCGATGATTAAAGCCGTCTTTGATAACCTGGCTACGGCTGAACCAAAAAATCATTTTACTATCGGAATTAACGATGATGTCACCCACACCAGCTTGAATTATGACCCCGACTTTAGCATTGAAGCAGACAACATAATAAGAGCGATTTTTTATGGTTTGGGTGCTGATGGTACAGTCGGTGCTAATAAAAACTCAATCAAAATTATTGGAGAAGAAACAAACAATTACGCTCAAGGCTATTTTGTTTACGATTCCAAGAAATCAGGTTCGGTCACAGTTTCTCATCTGCGCTTTGGTTCACAACCGGTTCTCTCGACCTATTTAATCAGTAAAGCTAACTTTGTTGCCTGTCATCAATGGGAATTTATTGAAAAATTTCCTATATTGAAAGACATCATACCAGATGGTACATTTTTGGTAAATTCTCCTTATGAAAAGGATGAAGTTTGGGATCATCTGCCGCCATCAGTACAAGAGCAAATTATCGAAAAGCATCTGAAATTTTATGTAATTAATGCTTATAAAGTCGCCCGTCAAGCAGGCATGGCTGGCAGAATTAACACAGTCATGCAGGTTTGTTTCTTCGTCTTATCGAATGTACTACCACGAGAAGAAGCAATCGCCTACATCAAAAACTCCATCCGCAAGACTTACAGCAAGAAGGGCGACGAAATTGTACAGATGAACATCAAAGCGGTGGATACTACATTGGATAATTTGTCTGAGGTAGAGAATAGGGAATTGGGAATAGGGAATGGGAAAGAAAAACAATCCTCAATTCCTGATGCTGCACCTGCTTTTGTCCGTGATGTTTTAAGCAAAATGATTGCCCGTCAAGGAGATGAACTGCCAGTTAGTGCTTTACCAGCAGACGGTACTTATCCCACAGGTACAGCAAAATGGGAAAAGCGTAACATTGCCCAAGAAATACCCGTTTGGGATACAGATGTCTGCATTCAGTGTGGTAAGTGCGTGATGGTGTGCCCTCACAGTGTCATCCGCAGTAAGGTTTACGAACCGCAGCAGTTAGAAAATGCACCATCGACATTTAAGAGTGCCAATGCCAAAGACCACGATTGGCCAGGTTTGAAATATACTATCCAAGTGGCAGCAGAAGATTGTACTGGTTGCGGTATTTGCGTAGATGTTTGTCCGGCAAAGAATAAATCAGAACTACGGCGCAAAGCCATTAACATGGAACCGCAAAGACCATTACGGGAACAAGAACGGGAAAATTGGGATTTCTTTTTGAATATTCCCAATCCAGATAGAAGCCATCTGAAGCTGACTCATATTAACCAGCAGCAAATGCAGGAGCCATTGTTTGAGTTTTCTGGGGCTTGCGCTGGGTGTGGTGAAACACCTTATATTAAATTAGCAACACAGTTGTTTGGCGATCGCATGATTGTTGCCAACGCCACTGGTTGTTCTTCTATTTATGGCGGTAATTTACCCACTACCCCTTGGACGCACAATACCGAAGGACGCGGCCCGGCTTGGTCAAACTCATTATTTGAAGATAACGCTGAATTTGGACTTGGTTTTCGGATTTCGATTGATAAACAAACAGAATTTGCCAATGAATTACTCAAACAACTGGGAACAGATGTGGATGAAGAACTGGTAAATAGTATCCTCAATGCCGAACAAAAAGATGAAGCTGATATTTGGGAACAACGAGAAAGAGTAGCGCTGTTAAAACAGAAGTTAGATCAAATCTTGACTGCCGAAATAGTTCCGAATCTAAAATCCAAAATCCAAAATCTAAAATCCCTAGCTGATTACTTAGTGAAAAAGAGTGTCTGGATTATCGGTGGTGATGGCTGGGGTTATGATATCGGCTTTGGTGGACTAGATCACGTCTTAGCGAGTGGACGCAACGTTAATATTCTCATTCTTGATACTGAAGTTTATTCCAATACGGGTGGACAAATGTCCAAAGCCACGCCTAAAGCAGCTGTTGCAAAATTTGCGGCTGGGGGTAAATCTGCACCTAAAAAAGATTTGGGTTTAATGGCGATGACTTACGGCAATGTCTATATTGCCAGCGTCGCAATGGGCGCACGAGATGAACACACTCTCAAAGCTTTCCTAGAAGCTGAGGCTTATCAGGGACCATCGTTAATTATTGCCTACAGCCATTGCATCGCCCACGGTATCAACATGAGTACGGCAATGCAGAATCAAAAAGCTGCTGTCGATTCAGGTCAATGGTTACTGTATCGGTTTAATCCAGACCGCATTAAGCAAGGAGAAAACCCACTACAACTGGATTCGCGCACACCAAAGTTACCACTAGAGCAATATATGTATCTAGAAAACCGCTTCAAAATGTTGACTAAGAGTAACGAAGAAGCAGCACGGCAGTTACTTAAAGAAGCTCAAGCAGATGTGCAAACCCGTTGGCAAATGTATCAATATTTGGCAGCACGGCAACCATAGAACGCTTACTCAACACAGGCTAATACCAATTTACAATTCGCAATTCGCAATTCGCAATGACGCTCGCGGACTCGCTACCGCTGCGCTAACGCAATTAAAAAACTTAGATATAGCAAAGCTTTCAGGGTTTAAATCTGTTTCATTATTTTAGTGAATTGGTATAACGCCCTACTACGCTAACAGTACTTTGTTATTGAGGTTGTTATGAATTTAACTACAACTTATATGGGAATGAAATTGCGATCGCCTCTTGTTCCCTCTGCATCACCTCTCTCTGAGGATATTGACATCACACGTCTTAGTACCTCCTGCAATGGAGGCTATTCTGGCTTCATTAGATAATTGTGTGCAAGGATTTTTAGCCAATCACTGCATGAATACCTTACCTCGTATTTCTTGGAGCAGAGGGGCAGAGGGGAAAGAACAAGGCACATTGAACTCTCCCCTGCTCCCCTGCTCCCCTGCACAAGCGCAGGGGAGCAGGGGTGTGGTGAGAAATCCGGGCTTACTTGCCTCTTACCGAATGTTGCACTAGCCAGCAATGTAAGCCCACCATTAAAATTGTCAATGGCAGCATCAAGATTGGAATAATTTCTAAACTTGTCCAACTTGCAATCCAGCCTGCTCCAGTGGGTATAATTGCTGCTCCAAAACTGGCGATGCTGGTGGCGAAGCTAACAGCCGCAGGAACAAGGGCATCTGGTAATCGTTGAGGTATTAACCAGATGGTGGCGGGAAAGATTGCTGCCAATGCAAAGCCAATTAGCGGTAAGCTAATCCATTGATCTGGCAGTTGCCACCAAGCAAGCAATCCAATTATTAGAAGACTCAGCGACATACTGATCGTGCGGACTGGGCCAAGCCATTGCAAGAAATAACCTAAGATGAAACGTCCCAATGTTAATCCTAGCCAGTAGGCACTAACGCTGTAACCAGCAATCAATTCGGGAGTTTGGCGAGCGACGGATTGCACAGTGTATGCCCAGTTGCCGATGCAAGCTTCTATACCAACATAAACCATCAGGAGTAATCCAGTTAGGACTACTACTGGATTTTGGAGCGATCGCCCCAAATTTTCTAATGCAGTTGTATTTGATGTCGATACCCGTAGCGTCATTGGTGTATAGCGGGAAATCATCACACCCAGGACACTTACAATCAATAGGCTGACGATGCCGGCTAATACCCAATAAACCTGTCGCCAGTTCATGCCAAGTGATAGCAAAGTAGTGGCAATTGTGGGCCCAGATAATGCGCCAATGCCATAGAAAGCATGGAGTAAACCAATCATATTTGCACTGCGGGAATCTTGCACAATGTAGGTATTAATCCCTGCATCAATCAGCCCAATACCCAATCCCAGCACTGACCCGGCAGCAACCATAAACAACCAGTAAGGTGAGGTGGCGTAAATTATCAGCGCCATTGTCAGCACAACCGCAGCAATCAATAGCATTCGCGCTAACCCCAGACGGCTACTCACCAGGCTGCTGGTGAATGCTGCCAGAATGTAGCCGCTAATTTGACTCACAAACAGCAGGGTAACGGTGGCTGGAGTCAAGTTATAGGTGGACACTATGGAGGGCAGCAGAACGCCTAATCCGCCTTCAGCAATGCCAATGGCAATAAAGGCATAGAAAGCGATCGCCACCCCAATCCACAGAGGCGGTAAGGTACGTTGATTGTATCCCATCAGATAGAATGCTCTTGCTCCAGACGATTTGGTTGCTTAGATTTACTCAACTGACTCTAAAGTGTTGGCAAGTTCTACATTTAACTATTGGGAATCGGAGAACAGGGGGTTGGTAGTCGATCTGACTTTTCACGTTATGTGGAAAAGTCCACCAAAAACCTAACCCCCTAACCCCCTTCCCGACACGGGAAGGGGGAAAATTCAAAGTCTCTCTCCTTTTAGGAGAGAAATAGAAGTGAGGTTTTCCAGATGCCGCTGAATTGTCAGGGTAGTCGATGGGTACATAATAAGCAATTTTTTTTGTCACGAACTTATGCAAAGCTGTAAAAGAAAAATGCTTTGTTAAACATTATCTATGAACATCCATAAAGTCTCTACTACTCCCTTCCCCGACCAAAAGCCCGGTACTTCTGGGCTACGGAAATCAGTTAAGGTTTTTCAGCAGCCCCACTACCTGGAAAATTTTATCCAATCCATCTTCGATTCTGTGGGGGACTTGCACTTTCAAACCTTAGTCTTGGGTGGTGATGGCCGTTATTACAATCGCCAAGCCATTCAAATCATTTTGAAAATGGCTGCGGCCAATGGCATTGGGCGGATTAAAGTTGGTCAACGGGGGATTTTGTCTACTCCTGCAACTTCCACTATTATTCGCAAGTATCAGGCTATTGGTGGCATCATCTTGTCTGCTAGCCATAATCCGGGTGGGCCAAATGGTGACTTTGGTGTGAAATATAACATTAGCAACGGTGGCCCAGCACCAGAAAAGGTGACAGAGGCTATGTACGATCGCAGTAAAGTCATTGATAGCTACCAAATTCTGGAAGCACCAGATGTAGATTTAGAAACTTTAGGTGAGTCACGTTTGGGAGAGACGGTAGTTGAGGTCATTGACTCTGTACAAGATTATCAAGAGTTAATGGAGTCCTTGTTTGATTTTGAACGGATTCGCCAACTGTTGAGCAGAGGAAATTTTCGGTTCAGCATTGATGCCTTACACGCGGTAGCTGGCCCCTATGCCCATGCCATTTTCGAGCAACGTTTGGGCGCACCAGTGGGAACTGTGCGTAATGGTACACCGCTAGAAGACTTTGGCGGCGGACATCCTGATCCAAATCTGGTTTATGCCCATGAGTTGGTGGATATTTTGTACGCGGAGGATGCGCCAGATTTTGGGGCAGCTTTTGACGGAGATGGCGATCGCAATATGATCTTAGGGCGTAAGTTCTTTGTCACCCCTAGCGATAGCCTGGCAGTTTTAGCCGCAAACGCCAAGCTAGTCCCTGGTTATAGTGCAGGTTTAGCCGGGGTAGCGCGATCCATGCCTACTAGCCAAGCAGTAGATCGAGTAGCGGCTCAGATCGGGATTGAATCCTATGAAACACCCACTGGCTGGAAGTTTTTCGGCAATCTCTTAGACGCGGGTAAAGCTACTCTCTGCGGTGAAGAAAGTTTTGGTACCAGTTCTAACCATATCCGCGAAAAAGATGGGCTATGGGCTGTGCTGTTTTGGCTGAATATCCTAGCAGTCCGGCAACAATCTGTTGAGCAGATTGTCCGGGAACACTGGCAGACTTATGGACGCAATTATTACTCTCGCCATGACTATGAAGAGATACAGACAGGGCCCGCCAACGCTTTAATAGAAAGACTACGTTCTTTATTGCCAACTCTCAAAGGCAAGCAATTCGGTAACTATCAAGTTGAATACAGTGATGACTTTAGTTATAACGATCCTGTTGATGGTAGCATTAGCGATCAACAAGGTGTTCGCATTGGCTTTACCGATGGTTCTCGAATTGTGGTGCGACTTTCTGGTACGGGGACTCAAGGTGCAACCTTAAGGGTTTATCTAGAAAGCTACGAGCCAGATCCCACCAAACATGACCTTGATCCACAGGTTGCACTTGCTTCTTTAATCACTATTGTCCAGGAAATAGCCCAGATCCGCGAACTGACAGGACGGGAACAGCCAACTGTGATCACCTAGTACCACAAGGCGGCAGAATTAGACATCTCCGAAAATGGATGTAGAGACGTAGCAGTGCTACGTCTCTACAAGGTTTCTGGATAAGGCATATTATTTTTTTAATCCCTGGCTCATAACCACGTTTATTAAGCTATCTAGTAAGCGATCGCGTGATAAAGAAGTAAGTTCTTTGCCATGTAAAATTTCCTCTATAATCACGTAGGATACTAGCGAACCTAAAAAAATATGAGCCATTGACTCTGGATCGCTAATTGCTAGTTCTGGATGAGATGCAAAATAGTAACTTAGTATTTGCCGACCTCGTTGCACAACGGTTTGGTTATAAAGTTTTGCTAGTTCGGGAAAGTTTTGTGACTCGGTGATTATCAAACGCAACAATGCCAAATAATCGGGATTATCAGCAACCTTGGTTAAATAAAATTCGGCAACTTGACGCAACAAAATTGCTGGTTCCCCCTGCAATTTTTCTATACTAAAAATGCTTTGAAAACAAGCAACCGTTAACCGTTCTATCAACGCTTTAAACAGTCCTTCTTTATCTTGAAAGTGACTGTATATGGTTTGCTTTGATACTCCAGCTGCCGCGCTAACACGATCCATACTTGTTCTAGCGTAACCCTCCTTCAAAAATACCTGTATAGCTCCTTGCAAGATTTGCTCCTGCTTTGGAGTGATCTCAGGTAAAGGATTTTCTAGTTGGAAAGCAGGGTTTATAGACATGAATGGTAAATTTTTTTGTGTATATCTTGCCATATCATACTAGACAGTCTAGTATGATGACAAGGAATTCAAAATTTTCAATTCTCTTATAGAAAATATTTTGCACAATCCAGGCTGCTACTATGACTCAGACTATCCCGACAACCCCGGAAAATCTTAAAGATGCCCCAGTATCGAAGCAGCAACGTCGCAAAAAACCGATTTTTTTACTGATAGGGCTGCTGGTGGTAAGTGGCATTGGCTATGCGGTGTGGCGCTCTCAACCGCAAGTATCAGCAAATGTATTGCAAGTTAGCGGACGGATTGAGGGTTATGAAACCGAGATTGGGATCAAGCGTTCTGGAAGAATTGAGTCAATTGCCGTGCGGGAAGGGGCAGCAGTTAAAAAGGGGCAAGAGTTAATTAAGTTAGACGACACAGACGATCAATTGCTGCAACAACAACTACTTGGTACACAAGCAAGAGTGACATCTGCTAAGTATGATGAACAGCAGGCAATTTCAGATGTCGAGCGAGTCACCAGAGAAATTCAGGAAATTAACAGCCAAATTAACGAAGCCAAACTGAATTTGCAACAGTCTCAAGGGGATACCCAAGGAAGAATTGAGCAGGCACGAGCAAATGTAGCAGCAGCTAGAGCCACATTGGTGCAAGCACAAGCGCAAGTTAAACAGGCAGCAGCAGAAGTTAATTTAGCAAAAATCAACCGCGATCGCTATGCTCAATTAGTCAAAGAAGGGGCGATCAATCAACAACAATTCGATCAAGCACAAACTACTTTAGATACTGCGATCGCAACCTTAGAAGCACGACAGGCAGCAGTTAATGCCGAACGCCAACAATTAAAGGCTACATCAGGGGCGTTAACTCAAGTTGAAACTACAGGTTTCAATCCTGATATTCGCAACGCCCAGTTAACAGCATTAATTAGAAAGCAGCAGCAAAGTTATGCTCAACTTAAATCTGCACAAGCGAAAGTCAATTCTGCCCGTGCCAAAGTCAAAGATGCCCAAGCATCAAATCAGCAAATCCTCACCCAGATTGCAGACTCCAAAAAAGATTTAAATGTAGTTAGTCCCTTAGATGGAGTAGTGACAGCCCGGAGTGTCGAACCAGGGGCAATAGTTAGCAGCCAGACTAATATTTTGACAATTGTTGACCCCAAAACATTGTATTTTAGAGGTTTTATTCCCGAAGGTGATATTGGCAGAGTGCGTCTAGGACAAACAACGAAAATCTTCATTGATTCTGCCCCAGACAAACCATTAGAAGGTAAAGTAATTGCGATCGATCCGCAAGCTTCATTTACACCAGAAAATATTTACTTTCAAAAAGATAGAGTTAGACAAGTAGTAGGAATTAGGATCAAAGTTCAAAACCCTGATGGCTGCTTTAACCCCGAAAATCCTTATACTGGCTCAGATTTGCCCTGCGCCAAAATGGGGATGCCAGCAGATGCCGAAATTAGTTTGAAGGCAGGGGGCAGGTAAGAGGGCAGGGGGAGCAGGGGAGGCAGGGGAGGCAGGGGGGGAAATATTTATTTAGCACTTTTAAGATAGTTCCGATTAAAAAATTTCATTGCCAACCATGAAAAAGGTATCTTCGTGTACACTCCATTCTCTGAGACCATTACACCACTTTTCAAGCTAGGAGGTAGAAGGGAATGAAACAGCAAATTACTACTTTCTCTGCAAACTTACCGCCATCATCTGGTTTGCCAACCACAGCAATTAAAGTTCGCGCTTTGCACAAGCATTATGGAAACTTAGCTGCTGTGCGGGGAATTGATTTCAGCGTCCACAAAGGCGAAATGTTTGGATTGATTGGCCCTGACGGTGCGGGGAAAACTAGCACCTTTCACATTTTGGGCGGTGTGATGGAAGCAACGGCGGGGGAGGTGCAAATATTTAATCAGCCGGCACGAGATGCCCGATTAATGACAGGTTATTTAACACAACAGTTTTCGCTGTATTTGGATTTGAGTATTGATGAAAACTTGTGTTATGCAGCAGGGTTGCGGCAAGTAGCAGATGATTTATTAAGGGAACGCCGCCATAAATATTTAAAATTAATGAATTTGGAGCGATTTAGCGATCGCTTAGTGGGACAACTTTCTGGTGGGATGAAACAAAAGCTGGCGCTGTGTTGTGCTTTGGTTTCTCAACCAGAAGTATTGTTACTAGATGAACCTACCACGGGTGTTGATCCAGTTTCCCGGCGGGAGTTTTGGGATGTGCTAGGGGAATTGTCAGCCGAGGGAATGACAATTGTAGTTGCGACACCATACTTAGACGAAGCTGAACGCTGTCACCGCGTAGCTTTGATGTACAGTGGGCAAATTCATGAAATTGGCACACCCAAAGAATTACGGGCTAACTTAGGCTTGCATCGCTTGGAAGTACGAACAGCAAATCTGCAAGCGACAGAAGAAATACTCTCCCAGACTACCCAAACAAATATAGTAGATGTGCAAACTTTTGGCGATCGCTTGGATGTCCTCGTTGAAGATATAAATTCCGGCGAAACCCAAGTCCGGGAACTATTGCAGCAACATCAGTTACCTTCTCCCATTACCCTGCATGGCGAACCCACATTAGAAAACGTCTTTGTCACCCGCTTGCGACAACAAGGTTCCGTGCCGCAGTTTTTTCCATTTCCTCGTTCTCGCAAAAGAGGACAGAGGAATGAGGACAAGGGGACAAATTTAGCGTCTTCACTGGCTATATATGCTCACAATCTCAGCCGGATCTTTGGCAAGTTCCAAGCTGTTAAAGATGTCAACGTAGAAGTCCGCTATGGCGAAATCTTTGGATTGTTAGGTGCTAACGGTGCTGGAAAAACCACCACCATTAAGATGCTGTGTGGATTACTCGAAGCAAGTGGCGGTGAAATTTCCTTGGGTGGGGAAACAGGAAATCTGCGTAGTGCAGACTTACGGCGACGCATTGGTTACATGAGTCAAAAATTCACCCTTTACGATGATTTAACTATTCTGCAAAACCTCGAATTTTATAGCGGAGTTTACGGCGTACCTCGCAAACTCCGACGGGAAAAAATTGATTGGGTAATTGCTACCTGTGGCTTAGAAGGACAAGCAAATATGATTACAGGGCAGCTACCCGGCGGTTGGAAACAGCGAGTTGCTTTCGGTGCTTGCGTGATGCATGAACCAGATATTTTATTTTTAGACGAACCAACATCTGGGGTAGATCCGTTAGCGCGTCGCCAGTTTTGGAAGCTGATTAATGACTTTGCCCGCAACGGTACAGCCATTTTAGTAACAACACACTATCTAGAAGAAGCTGAACAGTGCAACCGCATAAGTTTTATGGTTGCAGGAGAAACCGTCGCCGAAGGTTCACCCAGTTCTGTCAAAGCCTCGCAACCGGGACAATTAATAGAAATTATTGTTAATCAAAACCAAGTAGCTTCTAAGGTACTAAAACAACACTTCGAGTCTTGGCGCGTCTCGATTTTCGCTGACAGCTTACACGTTGTTCTCGATCATCCTGAACAGGAAATAAATCAACTAACTCAACTTTTAAAATCTCATCAAATTACCATCAATTCTTTACGCCCAATTCCTTTTTCTTTAGAAGATGCTTTTATCGGTGTAGTACAGCGATCGCAAGGATAAAAAAGGAGTATTAATTTTAGATTTTGGATTTTAGATTGAATTACAATCCAAAATTTAATTGCTAAATTCCCAGTCCCCAGTACCCAATATATATGAAACGAATTATTGCTCAATGTGTAAAAGAAATAGCCCAATTCCGCCGCGATCGCTTGACGTTGGCCTTAGCCTTTTTATTGCCATTCATCACCTTAATAATTTTTGGCTTTGCCATTAGATTAGAAAGTAAGGATATTCCCTTAATTGTCCAAGATTTCAACCGCACCAACCTAAGTAGCAGCTATATTGAAAGACTGTATGCCACCAATCAATTTGTGCCCAAACAATGGTCTGGTGGCAATCCTACACGCGATGCTATAGATAAAGGAATTGCTAAAGCCGCAGTAATTATTCCACCAGAATTTAGCCGTGATATTCAAGCAGGTAGAAGTACAAAGGTACAAGTATTAATCGATGCAACTGATGTTAACAATGCCCGTGTAATTAGAAATAGTATTCAGAGAGTGACAAACTTCTTCATGCAAGAACATGGACTGTTACCTGCTACTAGTATTATTACACCACGAATGCGTCTATGGTTTAATCCTGGTAGATTAGAATCTCTGTATATTGTGCCAGGAGTGTACGGAGTTGTACTGTGGATTTTTCCTTCATTGCTCTCTGCGATCGCAATGGTACGGGAAAAAGAAAAAGGGACAATTTTACAAGTTTATGCTTCTAGTATTAGTGCCACAGAACTATTACTTGGTAAAGGATTAGCATACCTATTAATTGCGATCCTCGAAACATTAATAGTTATGGTATTAGGCTCAATTATTTTCCAAGTTGGCATAGTTGGCAACCCCATAACATTAGTAGTTGGCACTTTACTGTTTTTGACAGATAGCGTTCTTTTCGGGTTACTTTTAGGAGTTCGCAGCAGTAACCAAAACGCTGCCGTACAAGGCGTTGCCCTCGTAGGATTTATCACATCCTTATTACTCTCAGGTTTTATTTATCCCCTCAACAATATTCCTTTCCCCTTATCACTAGCACCTAACGTAATTCCGGCGCGTTATTACATTAATATCACTCGTGACGCCTTCGTGCGTGGTACAGGATTTACCGGAGTTTGGTTTGATTTACTCATGCTTGCAGCTTTAGGATTAGTATTTTTTAACGTATCAAGCAGAGTTTTAAGCCGAATGCAATTACCAAACTAATTTTTCTGTGTTATCTGCATCTCTGCCGTTTAATAAAAAGTGATTTTATGAAACTTATTCAGCGATTATTTGATAGCCCATTTTGGGCATTAGTGCGGAAAGAAATTAATCAAATCCTCCGCAATAAGCAACTAATTTTTTTGCTAGTTATTCCGCCAACAGTCCAATTATTGCTGTATGGCTTTATCCTCAATCCTGATGTTCATAACTTACGATTAGGCGTGATTGATTATGCCAACATCAACGCTAGTCGAGAATTAGTTTCAGCCATGACATCAAATGAAATTTTTACTTTAAAATCTGTACCAAACAGTGAAAAACTATTAAGCCGTCAAGTAGAAGAAGGAAAGTTAGATGTCGGAGTAATAATTCCTCCCGATTTCCCTCGTCAACTGGCACAAAAATCAGCAGAAATTCAAGTATTTATTGATGCAGTAAATGCCAATACAGCCGGGATTGCAGGAAATTATATGAATCAAATTATCCAACAATATAATCTGCAATTAACCCCAGGTAAAAAAAGTCTTCCAGTTTCACCACAAGTTGTATTTCTTTACAATCCCGGACTTACGAGTAGTTGGTTTTTTGTACCAGGAGTTATGGGCTTAGTTTTAACATTAATTGGGACATTAGTATCAGCAATTACTGTTGTCCGGGAAAAAGATACGGGCACTTTAGAACAATTACTAATGACTCCGGCTGCTAACTGGCAAATATTACTATCGAAAATTGTTCCTTTAACATTTTTATTAATCGGAGATGTTTTATTAGCTATCTCTTTAGCAACAGTAGTATTTCATGTACCATTTCGAGGTAGTTTCCTGCTATTTTTCGCCCTATCAAGTATGTATGTATTTGTCGGGATTAGCCTGGGTATTATGTTGGCAACTGTGAATAGTTCTCAACAGCAAGTAGTCCTGACATCTTTCTTTATTAATTTACCAATGGTACAAACCTCTGGAGCGATCGCACCCATTGAAGCTATGCCTCCTTTGTTCCAAGCCCTATCCCTACTGAATCCCCTGCGCCATTACATTGCGATCGTTCGAGGTATTTTGCTCAAAGGTGTTGGCTTAGATGTACTGTGGATGAATGTTTTGGCTTTAGTTGCCTTTGCTGTTGTTTTATTAACTATTAGTATTAGTAAGTTTCGCAGTCAGTTAAGCTAAAAGTCATGTCCTTAAAATTGCTTTTATATTGTCACTGTTATAGATACTATCCCCTCTAGTGAAAAATTCTAACCGAACAGTATTGCCTTGAGCCTAGATTGCCTTTGGTGACTCTAACCCTAGTCGCGCAGAGAAATACTGGCGGTATAATTGGCAGCGAGGCTCGACTTCATTGCCAGACAGTTGCACCAATCCCATACTCTGTAACTTATAGGCAGATAAAGGTTCTAATTGCACACGGCTAGGGGAAGTGATAACTTTTTGAAATGCGATCGCTAAAACTGGATGGTCTTGTAAATTTAACCAAAATTCCCGCAAGTGGTTACTATAAATACCGGCCTCTGTAGTTGCTGCTGCTAAAAGGTCTTCTCTGGTAACATCGGGATGACTTTTGAGATAAATGAACGCTTGCTTTAAAAGGTAAGGATGCCCTCCCACTAAACTCATTAATAGCTCGACCCAGGTGGATTCGTTTTCTAGCCCATATTGTTGAGCCAGGTCTTGTGCTTGTTCGTGGGTAAATTCTGATAGTTCAATTAGCAAGCCAACATTAAAGGGAGATTGATTAATATTGAGCCGGATATAAACGTCAGTGGAATGGGCAAGAACTAAGCGCAGTTTCTTCCAGTTTTGCCGACTTCTTGCCTTCTCATACCAAGACCGCAATAGCCCAAAAAAGTCCTCATAAATTTCCGGATAGGGAAACAGTAAATCAACATTATCTAAACAGAGAACGAGAGGCCTGTCTGCTTGAGCTAAGAGATATTCTTCAAAATAGCTGGTACAACTAACTTTACTGCCCATTCCAGCCTCATCCCAATAGTCTTCTAACTGATTTGGTACGCCTAATTCTCGACTGAGGTTAATCCCAAACCAGCGCAAGAATTTATCAAGATTACTAAAATGGGTTTTGCGATCGGCAAGTTCCAAACTTAGACTCACGGTCTGATAGTTGTGAGCAGCAACTTGAGTTAATACTCGGTTAATCAAGGAGGTTTTTCCCATCAAGTTGGGGGCTTTAATCCGAATCAGAGAACCAGGTTGCAAAAGAGTTTCATAACAAATAGATTCAATTGGAGGTCGTTCAATATAGTAATCGGGAATTAACGCATCTAGGGTGGTATCGTTAATCTTTGTTTGGAGAAATGTTGGAACTATTTCTGGTGAGTATTCGCTATCACTCAAAGTTTGATCGATTTTTTCGCTTTCAGAGATAAGCTGTTGTTCATAATAACGTTTTAGTGCTTCTTTTAAATTACCTTTTTTCACCTTTTCTCCCAATGCTTTTGAGAGGATCTTCCACAGTTTGGGTGCAACATCTTGGCTAATATAACTGGTTGCATATTGATGTTTGGCTGCCATTTGATCGTATTCTTCTCGATCCCATGCTCCTTGAATGACAATAATTTCTACATCATTCAAATTCCTTTTTGTTTGTAATAAAAAGGCTTGATTGGCAATTTTAATAGCTGTTTGAAAGTCAAAGTTTTTCATATTAAAACTTAATATTAAATATTTTTTTAGAAAAGAATAAAAAACTCTATAACCCTTAAAATTTAATTTTACCTGACTTGATATTAAATTTACTTTAAATGAGCATTTCGAGTTCTAATATGGTAAAATTCTCAACTTAGTATGGAGTTGGTAGGTTGCTCACAACCTCCAAAAGAATGCCTTATGTTTATTAAGGAGGGTCTACTCTATCAAGTCGGGGGAAGTTTACCGGCTGATGCACCTACATATATCCAGCGACAAGCCGATGCATCTTTATATGAAAACTTAAAGATGGGACAATTCTGTTATGTTCTCAACTCCCGGCAAATGGGCAAATCTAGCTTGCGGGTACGCATCATGCAGCGATTACAAGCTGAAGGATTTGCTTGCGCCGATATTGATTTAACAGAAATTGGTAGCCAGAATATTACCCCAGAACAATGGTATCTCGGATTTATCAAAAGTCTGACCAGTTGTTTTTCAGTTTCTTTGTCACAACGGGGCAAATTATCGGCGTGGTGGCATCAAGAAGACTGTTTATCACCTCTGCAACGATTGAGTGGTTTTATTGAAGAAATTTTGTTAAAAGAAATTGAGCAAAATATTGTTATCTTTATCGATGAAATTGATAGCGTTATTAGCCTCAACTTTCCAGCCGATGATTTCTTTGCCTTCATCCGTGCCTGTTACAATCGACGTGCCGATCGTCTGGTTTATAATCGTCTAACCTTTGTATTATTGGGAGTTGCAACGCCTGGGGATCTGATTGCAGATAAGAGCCGCACTCCGTTTAATATTGGTCATGGGATTCAGCTAGAGGGGTTTAAGTGGTCAGAAATTACCCCCTTAGTTCAAGGATTAGCCAACAAGATAGAGAATCCGCAGACGGTGATGAAAGAAATTGTGGAATGGACAGGGGGACAGCCCTTTCTCACACAAAAGTTATGTCGACTGATTTTGGTTTCTCCCGTTTACCTTCACGCAGGCAGTGAAGCCGAGTTGATTGGGCAAATCGTGCGATCGCATATCATTGACAATTGGGAATATCAAGACAATCCAGAACATCTCAGAACCATCCGCGATCGCCTACTTAGCAATGAGCAGCGTGCTAGTCGTCTACTGGGACTATATCAACAAATATTACAGCAGGAAGTTGCCGCCGATGACAGTTCTGAACAGATAGAATTGCGGCTGACAGGGTTGGTAGTCAAGCAACAAGGCATTCTCAAAGTTTATAACCAGATTTATCGGATTGTTTTTGATCGTGATTGGGTAGAACAGCAATTAGCTTCTCTGCGTCCCTACTCCGAAGGACTTACTGCTTGGTTAGAGTCAAATTACCAAGATGAATCACGTCTGCTGCGGGGACAAGCATTGCAAGAAGCGCAAAGCTGGTCAGTGGGTAAAAGTTTAAGTGATTTGGATTATCAATTTTTGGCAAAGAGCGAAGATTGCGATCGCCAAGAAGTGCAACAAGCCCTAGAAGCAGCAAGACTCACGGAAGTGGAAGCTCGTTTGAGTGCTGAGAAAAAAACGGCTAAACTCCAGCGATTTCTGCTAGGGGCAGTCAGTATTGCCCTAGTAGTGTCCTCCGGCTTAGGCGTGACAGCTTTCTTGCAGTATCGCAAAGCACTTAAAAGTGAGATTGGGGCGATCGCTCAATCCTCAGAAGCTCTCTTTGTTTCCAATCAACGTTTAGATGCACTGGTAGAAGCTATTAAGGCGAAGCAAAAACTGCTTTCATTTGGTAAAGCAGATGCAAATTTAACCGAACAGGTAGAAAAATCTTTACGGCAGGGAGTCTATGGGGCAGTTGAGTACAACCGCTTGTCAGGGCATAGTGTTGAGGTTTACGCCGTTGATTTCAGCCCGGATGGAAATTTAATTGCTTCGGGAGGTGGGGACAGTCTAGTTAAACTCTGGAAGTCCGATGGAACTTTACTGAAAAACCTCAAAGGGCATGAATCTGAGATTTACATCATTACTTTCAGCCCCGATGGTCAGATAATTGCCTCAGGAAGTTCAGACAACACCTTCAAACTCTGGAAGTCCGATGGAACTTTGCTGAAAACCTTCAAGGGACATAGCGCTGCCGTTTGGGGCATTTCTTTTAGCCGCGATAGTCGTTTAATTGCCTCGTCAAGTGCAGATGGAACGGTCAAAGTTTGGCAGAGAAACGGCACATTACTGCAAACTCTTAAAGGGCATCGCGGTAGCGTCGTCGCAGTTGCCATTAGCCCCGATAGCCGTTTTATTGCCTCCTCAAGTGTGGATGGAACAGTCAAACTTTGGCGGCGAAAAGGTGTAAACAGGTCTTATATAGCCGATAAAACCCTAACAGGGCATATCAGTGGCAGTACGATTTATGCTGTTGCTTTCAGTCCTGACAGCAGTTTAATTGCTTCAGCAGGACAAGACAAGACGATTAAACTCTGGAAACGAAATAGCGCGGGTGAGTTTGAGAGCCATCCCTACAAAAGCCTAGAGGGACACGGTGGCCCGATTTGGGGAATACATTTTAGCCCTGATGGGTCTTTTATTGCTTCAGGAAGTGTGGACAACACCACTAAACTCTGGAGTCCCGATGGGAGATTGCTAAAAACCCTAGAAGGGCATAGCTCTATAGTTTGGGGAGTTTCTATTGCTTCTGATAGTAATGCGATCGCTTCGGCGAGCTACGACAAAACTGTGAGACTTTATAAGAAGAATACCCCTTTGCTCCGCACCCTAACTCAAAAGACTGATTCATTTACAAGAGCCATTTTCAGCCCTGATGGGTCTTTAATTGTCTCAACGAGTGTGGATGGAACAGTTAAACTCTGGAAAACAGATGGTACATTGCTTCACACCTTAATAGGTCATCGTTCTGAGATTTGGGGAGTTGCCTTCAGCCACGACGGCAAAATTATTGCCTCAGCGAGTCTGGACAAAACGATCAAACTCTGGAATGCTTCAAACGGTAAGTTGCTTCATACCCTAACAGGTCATAGCGACGGAGTTTGGAGAGTCGCCTTCAGCCCCGACAGCAAGACTATTGCCTCATCAAGCGTGGACAAGACAGTTAAACTCTGGAATGTTGCTGACGGCAAGTTGCTTCGCACCTTCACGGGTCATAGAACTATGGTTTGGGGAGTTGCTTTCAGCCCTGACGGCAAAACTATTGCCTCGGCCAGCCAAAACAACACCATCAAACTCTGGAACGCTGCTGATGGCAAGTTAGTTCGTACCCTAACGCAGGGTTACGGAGATTGGGTTTGGGGAGTTGCCTTTAGCCCTGACGGCAAGACTATTGCTTCGGGGAGTGTCAACACTGTCACACTCTGGAACCCTGCTGATGGCAAGTTGCTTCGCTCGCTCAAAGGTCATAACGGTGCGGTATACGAAATTGCCTTCAGCCCCGACAGTAAAATGATTGCCACGGCAAGTCTCGACAAAACAGTTAAACTCTGGCAATTAGATGGTACATTGCTGCGTACCTTAAATCTTCATAGCTCTGGGGTTTCTGGGGTTGATTTTAGTCCCGATGGGAAAACACTTGCCTCGGCTTCTTTAGACAGGAGCATCATTCTTTGGAATTTGGAGCAGGTTCTCAATCTCGACTTATTGGCTTATGGTTGCAATTGGGTAGGCGATTATTTACGGACGAATGCTGGTGTGAAAGAGAGCGATCGCCATCTTTGCGATCGGATACACCTCGATCCAATCTCCAGACAAACACATAAATAAAGGCTGCCAGAGCTATTTATAAAATATTTGCGTATTTTATCCGTAGTATTTTTTGGGATTTTATTACGTAATTCTTCTGAGGCGATCGCTGTAATTACATAAATCTGAGGTAATACCCACCTGAATTTACCTGAATTTACCTGAATTCTATTTTTTTCTTATACTCCTGAATTTAACTCAACTATTTAATTGAATTATCCAAGATACTGACATCAGAAAGTTGTTTTTAGGAAATTGTAATCATGAAAAAAGATGCAGCAGCACTCTCCAACCCAAATTGGTCAACCTGGGGGAATTTATTGTCACAAGAGGAAGAAAATTGCATAAGAGGTGGAATTAAGAATATACAGTGGCTTGAGAATAGAGGAATAATCGTACACAGTATTGAAGGAGCAAGCCAGGAAAGGATAAAAGCTTTTTAAAATACACGTAAATCATAAGTGTGAATCATACCTCACTCATGAAACTTACGTTAAACGCTCTGTTAACGCTCTTTTATTACTCTAAAAAAATAAAATATTTGTAGGTTGGGTTGAACAAAGTGAAACCCAACAAAATCAAGGATTATTGGTGTTGGGTTCCGTTCTTCAAACGCCACTTGCAAGGCTCGTCGGGAAACCGCAAGGGCGCAGTGGCTCCCCAACCTACACCTGACATTATGAGCGGTCAAAGACAAGCTGAAACTTTAGCCAAAGCGCGTAGTTTACCGCCGTAGGCATCGCGTCTAGTTCTTCCTTAGACGAATTCCGAAATCTACAACAGACAAGCTTAAACCTAAGCTAAACAGCAGCGTAGTACAGGAAACAGCAAAGATATAACGCACAAACATTCAACATGACCGTTGGCACAATTTTAAGGTCAACATCATTGATGTATGCAGTGCTTCTCAAATCTTCAAACTTGACCGCAAAGACCTGCTCCAATCAGGTCTGGTTCAACTTTTTTTCATTTTTCCTTTTCGCTTTCTCACGAGAAAGCGATGAAGTAATTTATTTATCCTCTAATTTAAGGAGACGCTCACTATGGCAGTCATTAACGGTACAAATGGTGATGACACACTGGTTAGTATAATTGATATTCCTCGCCCACCTGGCCCATTTGGGCTTGATGTTGATTTTGCTGATGTCATCAATGGGCTGGACGGTAATGATAGTCTCACTGGTGGTAGCACCGATGATACGCTCAACGGGGGCACAGGTGATGACACGCTGAGAGGTCAAGATGGGAATGATAGCCTCGATGGGGGCAGATTTGGCGATGACAACTTGGATGGTGGAGATGGCAATGACATCCTTGACGGTAATGGATTTGGCTATAGCACCCTTAATGGTGGATCTGGCGATGACACCCTTTATAGTGGTGGAATTGGCAGGGACATCCTTAATGGTGGAGATGGCAATGACCTCCTCTATGGTGATGGACTTGCCATCGCTACCCTTAATGGTGGCGATGGCAATGACACTCTTGTTGGTTACGATGGCAATGACGCCCTTAATGGTGGCGATGGCAATGACTTTTACATTGTCGATACACTTTTTAACATAGTTATTGAATTGGCTGATGAAGGGATAGATACAGTAAAGTCTTTTGATAACCGCACACTAGGTGCAAATCAGGAGAACTTGGTCTTAGCTGGTAGAGGTACTATTAACGGCGTTGGTAACAACCTCAGCAACGTTATTACTGGTAACAATGCCACCAACATCCTCCAGGGAGCTGGTGGCAATGACACCCTCCAGGGAGCTGGTGGCAATGACACCCTCGATGGCGGCTCTGGTAATGACATCCTTTATGGTGATTCGATTCTTCTTTCCCCACCTCCAGGGACTTCAAATGGTATTGATGTCTTGACGGGAGGTATTGGAGCCGACCGATTTGTTTTAGGGGGCAGGGACAGTCTTTTTGCTGTTCGCTTATATGATGACCGTAATTCATTAACTAGTGGATTAAACGACTATGCCCTTATTACCGACTTCCAAAGAGGTGAAGACAAGATCGTCCTAGCTGGTTCAGCATCCAACTACGTTTTGCAGGATATTTCTCTTGGTTCTGTACAAGGTACAGGTATATTCTTCAAAGAATCTACTAATGAACTAATTGGTCTTGTACAAAATGTTTCTGCCAATATGTTGAGTTTGAGTAGCAGTAACTTTAACTTCGTATCCACAAATTTACCTCCTTTATCTTTATAGAATGGGTGCTACAAGAAAAAAGGGGACTTAATTAAAGAGTAGCAGTAACTCAACTTCGTAGCTTAAAGGCTAGGGCGAAAGGCTCAAAGAGGTATTTAGGTTAGTTTCTAAAGACGATCGCTGTAATTACCGAAAGAAGTTCTGACATAACACCCACCTGAATTTACCTGAATTCTCTTTCTTATACTCCTGAATTTAACTCAACTATTTAATTGAGTTATGCAACATACTGACATTATGAGCGGTCAAACACAAGCTGTAATTTCAGCCGAAGTGCGTAGTTTACTGCGTAGGCATCGCATTTAGTTCTTCCTTAGACGAATTCCGAAATCTACGACAGACAAGCTTAAACCTAAGCTAAACAGCAGCGTAGTACAGGAAACAGCAAAGA